>CAMWRW010000003.1 GCA_947176755.1 uncultured Porphyromonadaceae bacterium | reverse complement strand
AAACCTTATCACGCCGATGGTACTGCGAAAGCGGAAGAGTAGGTAATCGCCACACGAGCCGACCCGAAAGGGCCGGCTTTTTTTTGCCTACCGCGAAGCGCCTGAGTAAGCAATAGCGGAGCCTGATGCGATTCTTTTCACGGGGAGATCAGCGGAGCAAATGCTCGTTTGTTCGCGCACAGAATAGCGTGCCTTTTGTGTTGTGGTTTTTTGTTCAGGTGGGCGCGATTTATCGCGCCCGTGCCGTGTATTGCAATCCTCGCTTGGCGCATTAGCCGAAGCAGCAGATTCATTACCAGCGTGGGCGCAGTGTTTTGATGGAATTTTGGGGGAATGTCGTGAGTTTTTTATTTCAATTTGCGTTTGGCAGCGCGTAGAAGAAAGCCTATGTGGCGGGCCGTTGTGGGAAGTGTGCCGTAGTGTTTTGCCATTATACGGAAGCGCTCTTTCAATGAGGCGAGTTTATTGCGGTCTGTCAATCCGTCGCTTAGATAGTCTATCGTGACCTGTCGAAGGTTATAGAATTTCCTCTCGTCGCCGGCTTCCATGCAACGTATCGTCCAGTCATAATCGGCCGAGAAACGGTAGCAGAGATCGTAGTCCGGAGCAATCGAGCGTTTAACCATAAAGGCTTGATGACAAATCAACATACCGTTGGCAAAAGATTCACGTGTCAGCGTTTCGGGAATAGAGAGATGGCGCGGTCCGATGATGTTGCGGGCAGAATCAACGACGACGGTCTCGCCATAAATAATGTCGTAACCCTTTGCTGCAGCTTTGGCATATTGCTCCAATGTCGAGGTTGAATGGAAAGTATCGCCGGCATTTAGAAATATCACGTATTGACCACGCGCCATTTTGAGCCCCTTGTTCATAGCATCGTACAGACCGCGGTCCGGTTCGCTCAGAATTCGTGCTGACGCGAAGCGGCGTGCTATCAGGAGAGTGTCATCTTTCGAAGCTCCGTCAATAATAATGTGTTCATAATCACCAAACGTTTGTGAATTGACTGAATCCATTGTCGGATTCAGAACTTCGGCTGCGTTATATGTGATGGTTATTATAGAGATGAGCGGAGACTTTTCCATAATATGTCATGATTGTGGTGAGATGCAAAATTAGAAAAAAAACGGATAAATGTTGTAGGAGTAAAATATTAAACTTAAATTTGCAGTGGCTAAAAACTAATTAAACTAAATTCAACTATGGCTTACGTTATTACCGACCGTTGTATCGCTTGCGGCACGTGTCAGCCCGTTTGCCCCGTAGAGGCAATCTCCGAGGGCGAGATCTATGTGATTGATCCCGATACTTGCATCAGCTGCGGTAGCTGTGCTGCCGTTTGTCCTAACGATGCTATTGAAGAGGGCTAAATCCTGATCAAGCTGGACGCCCAGCAGCAAAACGTACCGTATGGCTGTCTTTCACCGAGAGGCAGCCATATTTATTAAACTTCTTCAAGAATCCGGAAAGCTATGGATAGAATTGAAATAAAGGTTGTTAACGACAGTAATAATCCGCTCCCCGAGTATGAAACGTTCGAGGCTGCGGGAATGGATGTTCGCGCTTGGCTCCCGGACGGGCCTGTCACCCTCAAGCCTCTTGAACGGGCCCTGATTCCAACCGGTCTGCGCATCCAGCTCCCTTCCGGTTATGAATGTCAGATTCGGCCTCGCTCCGGTCTTGCACTGCGTCACGGTATTTCCATTGTAAATACACCCGGGACAGTCGACGCCGACTTCCGCGGCGATATAGGAATCATTCTTATTAACCTCGGCTCTGAAGATTTCACGGTCAACAGCGGCGACCGTATTTGTCAAATGGTGATCAAGCAATATTCTCATGTGAAATGGGAACCGGTCCGCAAACTTGACGAGACAAAACGCGGGGAGGGGGCTTTCGGTCACACCGGTGAAAATTAATCTCTGATGGGAAAAAATCTACTCCGCTTCAGCGGCATTGTGGCTCTGCTTCTCACAACATTATCCTTCTTTGGCATAGCCAATGCAAAGAAGATGGACGACAGCGCCCGTAAAAAGGCGCGTTATTACTATGTGGAAGGTTCACGCGCGCTCGCGGAAGGGAAGGGGGATGCCGCTTACGAATATTTCCGCAAAGCGCTCCGAACTGATCCTTCATACGCTGAGGCCGCCTACAATGTCGGCGCGTCGCGTCTATATCTCCGCGACGATACGCTTCAGACTTTCACGGAGCTCACGCGCTCCCTTGATTTGATGCGCCCGTATGTGGAAAAGAATCCGGGTTCGACTGCTGAGGTGCTTTCCTTTGCTATGGCAGCTTCTCACCTCGACAAAAGCGACGAATCACTTCGAGTTCTTAACCGTGCATTGGAGTTGAATCCCGGAAAGAGCGACCTTCTCGCCATGATTTCCGATATTCATGCGGGCCGCGAGGAATATCGAGAGGCTGCCGATGCACTTGAACGCTATGTAACTCTCGAAGGAAACAGCCTCCCGGCGGCAATGAGAATGATGTCTTATATGCTTGCCGACCGCGACACGGCCGGCGCCGTCGAGGCCGCCAATAAATTAATCGCGCTCAATCCCCTTGATCCCTCTTTCCTCGTTATCAAGGGGAATCTATTCGAAGTTATCGAACAGCCCGATTCATCTTTCGCCACATACACATACGCCGAAAAGATTGCTCCGGAATCCGGCTTCCCCAAGCTTGCTCTCGCCGAGTTTTATCATACACGCGGCGACTCCGTTATGTACGACGAGAAACTATACGAAGTTCTTCTCTCCGAAGATCTTCAGTATGAGCAAAAACATGAATTGCTGGCTCAGTATCTCCAGGAACTTGTGAGCGGAAAGCAAGATACTTCGCGAGGCGATCATCTCTTCAGTGTGTTACGCGAGCGTTATCCCCATCGCGCGGAATTACGCGATCTTGCAGCCCGATATGCCGGAGCCAAGGGAGATTTCAATCTTGCCGCCGAAGAAATTTCATACGCCATTGATCAAGATCCCACCAACCAGACATACTGGGGGCAAAGGATGACTTATCTCAGTTCCGCCGAACGTTATGACGAGGCCCTCGCCGTTTATGACAAGGCTCTTGAATATGTTGAGCCCGAGGAATCGCTTCGGTTATTGCGCTCCCTTATCGCCATGCAGGGGGGACACTATGATATTGCGCGGGGAGTCTACGCTTCAATGATTCAGGAAATAGATTCCAATCTCACAACCGAACGCCGCATTGAACTTAGCGATTTGAAAAAGAATGTGACGCTCGCCGACCTCGACCGCCTCAGTCAGCTATATGCTTCGATAGGCGATGTCTATCAGCAGGAGTCGAAGCCCGACAGCGCCTATCTTTGTTATGAGAATGCAATCACGCTCGACGATCAGAACTGGATGGCAATGAACAATTACGCCTATTTTCTGACAACCAACGGAGGCGATCTTGACAAAGCCCGCGGTCTTGCAGAGCGCGTGATGTCGGGTTCGGAGCGTCATAATCCGACATTTATCGACACTTACGCCTGGATTCTGCATCTCCAGGGTGAAGACGAAGCGGCTCTCCC
This sequence comes from uncultured Porphyromonadaceae bacterium, assembly GCA_947176755.1. Taxonomy (GTDB): domain Bacteria; phylum Bacteroidota; class Bacteroidia; order Bacteroidales; family Muribaculaceae; genus Lepagella. The sequence goes on along the minus strand of CAMWRW010000003.1, from coordinate 68,518 downwards.
ATATCAGTTGGAAGCCGTTGAGGCCGCCGAAGAGAGCGATCGATCCGATTCCGCCGAGCTCTACGATCATCTGGCCGACATCCTTCATAAACTCGGACGAGACGAGGAAGCTGTCGAAAACTGGCGTAAAGCTCTCGAAAAAGATCCTGAAAATAAAGAGGAAATCGAAAAGAAAATAAATAAGGTCTCCGAGAATGTCAATCACGAAGATTAAGCTAATCACCCTGTTGGTAGGACTTCTGGCGGCTATTCAGGCCTATTCCGCCAATAACGATAAAATTTCTCCACTTCCGCGGCAGAAAGCGGATGAAGCCGTGATGAAAGCCCTGTCGACATATCCGGCTTGGAAAAGTGTCGAATACAACGGCAACATCCACTATTCCGGTCTTCCGCTCAAGCCTTCGGCCAAACTATACATGGTGAGGGATTCCCTGATTCAGATATCCGTGAGGGCACCGTTCGTGGGGGAAGTCCTCAAAGGGGAGATCACTCAGCAGGGGATAACCGTCATCAATAAACTGAAGCGAACCTACTGTCAGGAATCGGCAGATAACCTGATGGAGATATATCCCGACATAATATCCGACTTCCAGAGTCTCATGCTCGGTCGTGTTGTTGTGTTCGGCGAAGGAGAACTTTCCGAGAGCAACGCAGAATTGGTGGACGTTTACTCCGCCGAAGAGGCCGGCGCCGGAAGCGAGTTAGATGCAGAATGGCTCTTTCTTCCTCCCCAGGGAGAAGGAATGGTGGATATCTCCTGTATTTTCGGAATAACATCCGGAGGACGCACATCGCAGCTTGCCGTCGCAGTTCCATCCCAAAACATATCTCTGCTGATAGATTATATTTACTCAGACGGCCTCACAATAAACGGATCATTTACTAAAGGTGGAAAAACGACATCGGCCAAACTTCAATTCAATTCCGTGAAATGGGGAGGTTCTCCGGTCGGGTCGATGAATGTTCCGACCAATTACAAGCGAACAAACGTGGCAGGAGTGTTTAAATTCTCATGAAAGGATTAAAATCTCATATTGTCCGGGTCATTACGGCTGTAATGTTGCTGGCGGCAATCCCGTCGGCGACAGAGGCCACAGTGCCCGCACAAAAGACAACAACCCGGAAAAACAACTCAACATCTCAAAAGGCCTCCGGGAAAAAAACCTCCGGAAAAGGAGCGTCCAAAGCTAACTCGGCAAAGACTTCCGCCAAGAAGTCCAACGCCAAAGGCGGGGCCTCCTCCAAACAGGGCGCCAAGAAAGCGACAGGAAAGAAAAAAACACCGGAGACATCCGCAGATCTCAAACGCAAGCAAGAAGCTACACAAAAAGAAATTACACTCACCCGCAAGCAAATAGAAGAGAATGACGCCGCCGTCCGCAAGAATCTCAGCGAGCTGAATCGCCTTGGCGCCGATATTGATGCCGGGAAAAAGAAAGTGGCGGAAGCATCCGCGCGTGTCAGCACCTTGCAAAAACGAATTGAAACTTTATCCGGACAAATCTCGGAAAACGAAAAGTCGCTCGAACGCTTGCGCGCAGAATATCTCAAGGCGATAAAGAAAATGAGGGCTAAACGGAAAACGAACTCCACCCTCGCCTTTATCTTCTCGTCATCCGACTTCAACCAGGCATTGAGAAGAATGCGCTATCTCAAGCAGTTCGGAGCATGGAAAGACCGTCAGGCGGCCGAGATTTCCTCCCGGGTCGCCACCCTTAAGACTCAGACCGCTCAGCTTGAATCAAGCAAAACGGCCCAGTCGAAAGCTCTGGCCGTGCAGGTTAAGACTCAAGAAGAGCTCAACGGACAGTTCGCCCGGCAGAATGCCATTGTGGCCGATTTGAAAAAGAACGGAGAGGCCCTCAACGCTCACCTCGCCAACAAGCAAGCCGAAGCTAACGCGCTGAAAGGACGTGTGGCGGCGCTCATTGCTGAAGAAGAACGCAAAGCTCGCCTTGCCGAAGAGGAGAGGCAGGCGCGCCTCGCCCGAGAGGAGGAGGCCCGACGTCAGCGTGAGGCCGAGGAAGCCCGACGCGCAAAGGCTGAAGAGGAAAGACTGGCAGCGCTCGAAAAAGAGAAAAATTCCGGTAACAGAGCCGAAAGTTCCGGAGATCTGGCCAAAGAGGATGCCACGCCCCTCGTTGCCGACGCCTCTTCTCGCAAGAAGGATAAGAAACAGCATGTGACCTCTGAGAAAAAATCAGAATCCACGGCTAACGCCAGAAAACGGAAAAATAATTCCAAGGATACAAAGCAGACGAAAAAGGAGACCAAGAACGAGAAACCCAAGACAGAGCAGCCGCAGAAAGGCAGTTCGACACAATATGCCGATGCCAGAAAGCGCAAGCCACGCACTCCGGGGGCTGCCTCCGGCGAAGCGTCGTCGGCAAGCACGTCAGTCTCCAAGACCGCGTCCGCCTCATCCTCGGCAACTGCAGGAAAATCTTTCGAAAGCATGCGTGGCCAGCTCCCGCGCCCTGTCAGCGGGCACTTCCGTATCACAGGCCGCTTCGGCCGCCATTCCCTCCCTGACCTCCCCGATGTCGTATATGACAATCCCGGAATTGATGCAGAAACGGCTGCCGGAGCTTCCGCACAGGCCGTTTTCGCCGGGAAAGTCTCGGGGGTCTATATGATTCCCGGTTTCTCGACCGTGGTGATTGTCAATCATGGCAACTATTATACGGTTTATGGAAACATAGCTTCCGCATCGGTGAAAGTAGGCGACGTCGTGAAACAGGGGCAGGCGCTCGGACGCGTGGATACGTCGGAAGATAATCCCTCGTACGGTGCAATTCATTTTGAAGTCTGGAAAAATCGCGAGAAACTCGATCCGGCCTCCTGGATTCGCTAAACTCGGGATGATAGGTTGAGAAGGAAATGGAAATCGAATTGCGACCATATACTCCGGCTGATTCGCGGGCATGGGATGATTTTGTCGCCTCATCGCGCAACGCAACCTTCCTGTTTCGTCGCGGATATATGGATTACCATGCCGATCGCTTTCGCGACGCTTCGCTTATGGCTTGGAAAGGTGGGGCACTCGTGGCTCTCCTTCCGGCCAACGTCACTCCTGACGGCGTTTTACACAGCCATCAGGGACTGACTTACGGAGGCTGGATTCTTCCGCCGGCCCATGTGGACGGTGCCGGAGTGCTTGATCTTTTCAAGGCTCTTATCGAATGGATGAGGCTGGCCGGATTGCGTGAGCTCGATTATAAACCGCTGCCTTGGATATATGCCGCCTCTCCCTCCGATGAAGATGAATACGCATTGCACAGGGTAGGAGCCGAGGTGTCGGAAGTCAATCTCAGTTCCGCCGCACCATTAGGTGAGGCCCCGAGGTTCAACACATTGCGGCGTCGCTCGCTGCGAAAGGCGTTGAAATTGCCGTATATTGCGGAAGAATCCCGGGATATAAGCGCCTGGATGAAAATGCTTGAGGAATGTCTTTCTGAAAGGCATGGAGTTCGGCCGGTTCATTCACTTGAGGAGATGGAGTTATTAAAGGGTCGGTTTCCCGAGAATATCCGTTTTTTTGAAGTAAGACCTATGGAAGGAGGAGCTCCGTTGGCCGGGGTGTGTGTATATGACACCGGGCGAGTGGTCCATCTCCAGTATATAGCAACGACAGAGGTCGGACGGCAGCTCAACCTGTTGACCCCGCTCATTTATCGGTTGATGACAGAAGTCTTCGCCGACCGCAAATATCTGGATTTCGGCATTTCAAACGAGGATCATGGCCGGATGCTGAACGAGGGACTTCTCCGTCAGAAATTCTCTTACGGGGCCACGGGTGTGGCCTATCGCCGTTATCGTTTGGAAATCAACTGACGAAGTTTTCCAAAATTCCGGCCGATGGCGATCAGCAACACCGCTCCGCTCCCGATGTAGCTCCAGAACGTCGGAAGAAGCATCGCAAGTATGAATCCGGCCACGGTCAGCAAAACAGCCGCTCCGCTCTCGGAGAGGGCCGAAGAGGAGAATCTGAAGCCATATCTCTTACTTGTCACGATGCAATAAACCGAGAGGCAGATAAGATTTTCAACAACCATTCCATAGCCCAGACCAATCAGTCCGCAAAGGGCATATCCTCCGACCGAGCAGGTAAGAAAAAGAACATTGGCGAACACACCCTCCAGCCAGAAAAATAGCCGCTTGTCGCCGCGTGCGAACGACATATAACCAAGCGGAAAGGAAAGTGCCTTTAGCATAATTCCGACGGCCATCCAGCGCATTAACGATTCAGTCTGCATAAAGGCTTCCGAGAGCAGCAATCGGATCACTGCGGGGGCAGTCACTATAAGCAACAACGCCGCCGGAGCAATCAGGAGTCCGACGATTTCAAGTTGACGGCAAGCAATCTCGCTCATCTTCTTTTTGTCGGAAGCAATGGCGGCGAGCCTCGGAAAATAATCCATCGACATGGCGGCAAACACAACCGAAGAATATTGATTCGTGATAGAGTTTGCGGCTCCGAATAGGCCGACGTCATCGACCGAGCCCAACGCGCGGATAATCACATTGAGCAGAAAAATGGCGGCGGTAGCGGCCAAAGTGGTTGCCATCATCACGACGCCGAGGGCAAGCATTCTGCGTATGGCAGGCCAATGCGAGCGCCGACTGAAAGCCTCCCGTCTGTCGGTGATTGTCCGCCGGAGCGCGAAAGTATAGAAAATCCACGTCGTCAGCGCAAGAAGCACAATTGCCGGCACGATTCCCTGCCGACCGAAAAAATAATACAGCGGCACGCCCCCGAGCAGACCCGTAAGCCCCCCGACGAGAGAAGCCTTCGAAAGAATTCTCACCCGGTGGAGGCCCTGCAGAATGGCCAGTTTGCCGTTGGCCGACACTGAGAGAAGCACGCCGACTGCAAGCATCATGAATTGCCATGCATATTCGCGCGAACCGAAAGTGAATTCGCTGAGCCACCCTGAAAAGAGAAAGCAGAAAAGAGCCCCCAGAAGAGAGGCTCCGCGCATGGCATGGATAGCGCTCGACACCACGCTGTTGAGGCGCGAGGGATCTTCGTTGCGTGCCGAGGCGACCTCCTTGGAATAAGCCAGATTCAATCCAAGACTCGATGCCTGGACGAGCGCATTATTTGTCGATGTGAAAAGAGAATTGATACCCATCCCCGCCGGACCGAGAAGGATGGCTACAAACTTGCCTCTGATCAGGTTGATCAGAATCTGAAAAATCTGAACTCCTCCGAACAGGGATGTCCCCTTGAGAATACTGCGGTAGGAATTTTCGGAATTGTCATGCCCTTTCGGAGGCATATCTTCCTGAGAGCTGCGGGTGTTCTGCTGCATAGGCTTAGCGCGATTTTAGATTCTTGAGCTTAAGCAGCATGGAATAGAGTCTTGTTTTAAGCGGCGCTCGCAGTCCGAGGCGGTGCAGTTCCATGTGAAGCCTCGACATTCTTTCAGTCGAACCTCCTCGGAAGGCCCGGGAGGCAATGAACGGAAGCATCGTGCGTCGATAAGGCTTCATCGCCCGGTCGGGCAGGGAGAAATGTCGCGCCAGAGCCTCGCGCAGCAAAAAAGTGGCAAACGCGAAGTCAAATTCCTTATTCATCGACTTGGGCGTAGAAATCGAATCGTGACCGACCGAGTAGCGGAGAGTGTCGTCAGGAATGTATGCAATATCTCCGGCGGCTGCCTCAAATGCCATTATCTGCAGATCCTCGACAAGGAATGAGGGGTTGAGCATCAGCTCAGGGAAGCGATCGAGGGCTTCAATCACCGGGGATTTACGGTAGAGGGCCGTGCAGAGATGGATAAGAACCGCACGTTCGCGGCTTACGAGCGCCTGAAGGATCTTTCGTCCCGGCGTAATAGGCGCCGAATATTCCGGAGCCTGGGTATGGAGCGACGTGGTTCCGTCAGGTCGAAGATAGCTCCATCCCGTGTGAACAAGCGAAACCTCAGGGTGTTCCCTCATAAGCTCCAGCTGGCGTCTCAGTTTAGTCGGGTCGCACCAGAAATCATCGCCGGCGCAATCCGCAATCAAATCCGCCCGACAGCGGCGGACTCCGTCGAAATAATTCCCCTGAACTCCCAGATTCCTGTCGCGCACTATCAGACGGATGCGGTCGGGGTGGGCGTCGGCATATCTTCGTGCCACACGGGCCGTGCCGTCGGTCGAGGCATCGTCACATATCAGGATCTCCCACGGTTCTTCAAGATCCTGGGCAAGCAGTGAATCAATGGTCCGACCGAGAGTATCCTCCTGATTATATGTCACGACAAGCACCGACACGAGAGGCTTGGGCGTGTCGCAAACATTAGTAACGGAAAATTCAGTTTGTCGGGAACTCATATATGCAAAATTACAAAAAATTTGGCAGCCTTAAAGAAAAGATTTAAATTTGGATTATGAACCCGGAAAAGGAGCGAGGAGAGCAAGAAGGAGGGCGAAAGCCACTTGTCAAGAGCCGACCGCAAATTGCAGGTGGCGGACTGACAATTGTGGTGCCCGTGCGCAACAGAGCGCGACTTATCGGCAGATGTCTTGACAGTGCATTGCGACAGACCTTCCGGCCTCTCCGGGTGGTGGTTGTAGACAACGGTTCGAGTGACGCTACTCCCGAGGCCGTCCGAGAGTGGGTGACGGTCAACAAGGTTTCCTCCAATCTTTGCGAACAACCAGGTAATGATCCCCGATTCCGACTCGACCTGTTTGAAGAACCGACCCCCGGAGCTTCTGCTGCGCGCAACCGCGGGCTGGCGGAAGTTTCTACGGATTGGGTCTATTTCTTTGATTCAGACGACGAAATGGTTCCCTCCCTTGCCGCCGATGCGATGGAGGCCTCCTCCGATGCAGATATCGTTTATTGGAAAGTATGCGTCTGCCAAAGCGGAAGAAGTCGCGTGAAGCCCTTTTCCAAGAGATGCATAGCTCGACGACATATATTCAACGGAATGCTCTGCACGCAGGCCTTCATGGTCCGGACTGAATTTCTCCGAGGGGCAGGAGGGTGGAATGTAGAGGCAGCCGTTTGGAACGACTGGGAAGTCGCCTTCCGGCTGCTTTTGGCCGGTCCGAGGATTAGGGTGCTTGATCAAGTTGAGGCTCAGATATATCCTCAGAAAGAGTCAATCACGGGGACCTCTTATGCGGCCAAAACGGGAGCCTGGGAAGCGACGCTCGATATTTTCGACACGATCATCGACCGCCTGCCTTCCGAGCGAGTGGAAAGCGGTCCTTTCCGGGGATACACCAAACGCCGCCTTCACGGAATGATATCCTACCGACGCGCAATTCTGGCAGCCCTCTATAAAAGGGAAGGGCACGGCGATTTATCGCGTGCCCTGATGGAGAAAGCGTTGTCCTCCACGTCATTGGGCGGAGGACGTCGCCTGTTATTACGTTTCCTTTCAGCCTATACTTCGGCAGGCGGCCGGGCCGCCTACCTCCTTTGGCATTAGACCCCAACCCACAAGAAATACTGGGGAACGGGGTCTTAGTTCAGATTCTCATTCAGCCGCCGGACGCTGGAAGCCATCCTTCGTGGCGCGCGCCGAGAGACGTTTGATACGGTCTTTCGTGTCAGGATGCGACGAGAACATCTTGTTGATATAGCTCGTCTTGGCCTGATCCCCTTCCATGCTGCTAAGTTTTTCGAAACTCATCACCATTCCCCACGGATTGCGACCGTTGGCCACGAGGAAATCATAACCGCAATCGTCAGCTTCCTTCTCTTGTTTCTGAGAATATTTCGCGTTGATGAGGCTTTCTCCGAGGCTTCCGAGAGCGGAATCAGTCAGTGCGCCGGCGACTCCACCCGTAGACGAAATGGCGTCTTTCGCCGCGCCGGTAAGCAATTCGGTCTTGAACGCGTTCTTTGAATGGCGTTTCAGGACATGGCCTATTTCATGGCCGATAACGCCCATAAGCTCATCGTCATTCATAATGTCCATAAGCGATGAGAAAACTCTGACAGAACCGTCCGGACAGGCGAACGCGTTCACATCAATCACATGATAAACCTTAAAGTTCAAAGGAATTCCATCTGCTTCGGTGATTCCCTCCGTCAGTTTGCGAAGACGGATCGTGTAGGGATCATCCTCAGGAAGGACAGGGTTGTGCTTATCCATCCAGTCGACCGATTCCTTAACGTAAGAGGCCATCTGTTCATCGGTGATTGTAAGGGCCTGCACAGTCTTTGTGCCGGCGTTGATTGCCTTTTTCAGATTGAACTGAGCTGAGGCCGGTGCGGCCGGAGCAAGAAGAAGGCAGGCGAGAGCCGCGCTTCCTAAAATTTTTGATAGTTTCATAACGTATAAATGAGGCAGAGAGGGTAAGGGTTAATTCCGGATGCAAAATTAAATCATTTATTTGAAATCGCCAACCGACCGCGGTCGTCTCCTTGCAGGTGGTAAAGCGTTAAAAATCTGTCGACGCAGACACGAATTTGATTTGCCGACAGTTTTTTTGTAGATTTGCAATGCTGATTCATAGACCAAAATGAAAAAAATTCGAGATTCCCTCGTTGGATTGCGCAAGAAAATATTTCCTGGAGGAACGCTCTCCAAACAACTCAAAGAGACATTGTTTTCTTTGCGAGCCGACCGATTGTGGGAGCATATTCTCAATGATACAGCCCCCGGAGTCACATCGGAGATGTACGGAGACCGTGAAATCATCGTGTCGCTTGCAAGTTACGGTCGGCGTCTCCGTTCGGTTGCCCTCACGATAGAGACGCTGCTGCACCAGACCATGCCTCCGAACAGAATTATTCTTAACATCGATCCGCAGGATAAGCCCCTGAGAATTCCGATTGCACTTCAACGGCAGATTGCACGCGGGCTTGAAATCAATGAACTGAAAGAACAGATCAGAAGCTATAAAAAACTTATTCCGACCATGGAACGCTTCCCGGAAGCGCTGGTGATCACCGTTGACGACGATCTTCTCTATAAGCCCGACCTGATCGAGCGTCTTTATGACGCACATCTTGAGCATCCGGAAGCTATATGCGCCATGCGGGTTCATACAATAATGCTCGATCAAAATCGACGTCCCCGTCCATACGGGGAATGGCATCAAGGAGCGCCTGCCGTAGCCGGCGGCCCACAGCTCTTCCCGACCAGCGGGGCCGGCACGCTTTTTCCCCCCGGCACCTTCGGGAAAGAGGCTTTTGACCGCGAGGCCTTCATGAGCATGAGTCCGACGGCGGATGATGTGTGGTTTCACGCGATGGCCCTCTATCACGGCACGCCCGTTGTAAAGGCTCCGAGTCACAGTCCGGAGGGTGTCGATTATGATGAAGACTACTCCGTCGCTGATATGGGTCTGCTTAATGAAAACCTGCTTCGCGACCGGGGCAACGACCGCCAGATTAAGGCCGTTTGGGATCGATATGATATTTATTCCCGTTTCAAGTAACTTTTTAGGCGGAAAAACGTATTATATATTGTCGGAATGAGGAAAAATTTCTATATTTGCATTCCGAAACGGATGCTTTCGCCACGACTTGAAGAGTGAAGTGGAAAGCGTCCGGCTTGCGCGTTGACAGAGATTAGACTAATAACCCTAAATATAAGATAATCATGGTAGATTATAAAAGCTTGGGTCTGGTGAACACCAAAGAGATGTTCGCAAAGGCCGTACATGGCGGATATGCCATCCCCGCATTCAACTTCAACAATATGGAGCAGCTTCAGGCCATCATCAAAGCAGCTGCCGAGACGAAGAGCCCTGTGATCCTTCAGGTTTCCAAAGGTGCGCGCAACTATGCCAACCCTATCCTGCTCCGTTACATGGCGCAGGGAGCTGTTGACTATGCTAAATCTCTCGGATGGGAGCATCCCCAGATTGTTCTTCACCTCGATCACGGCGATTCCTTCGAACTCTGCAAGGACTGCATCGACCACGGTTTCTCTTCCGTGATGATCGACGGCTCACATCTTCCCTACGAGGAAAATGTTGCCCTCACGAAGAAGGTATGCGACTACGCTCATCAGTATGATGTCACTGTTGAAGGTGAGCTCGGCGTGCTCGCAGGCGTTGAGGATGAGGTTTCTTCCGACCACCACACTTATACTGACCCAGAAGAGGTTGTTGACTTCGTGACCCGCACGGGTGTTGACTCTCTTGCCATTTCTATCGGCACGTCTCACGGTGCTTACAAGTTCACTCCCGAACAGTGCACCCGCGACCCCAAGACCGGCCGTCTCGTACCTCCCCCCTTGGCATTCGATGTTCTCGAGGGCGTAGAGGCAAAGATTCCCGGATTCCCCATCGTGCTCCACGGTTCTTCTTCCGTTCCGCAGGAATACGTTGACGAAATCAACGCCAATGGTGGCAAGCTCCCCGATGCAATCGGTATTCCCGAAGAAGAGCTTCGCAAGGCTGCCAAGATGGATGTCTGCAAAATCAACATCGACTCCGACAGCCGTCTGGCCATGACCGCCGCTGTTCGCCGCGTATTCAACGAGAAACCCGGTGAATTCGACCCCCGTAAATACCTCGGCCCGGCTCGCGACGAAATGGAGAAACTCTATAAACACAAAATCATTGCCGTTCTCGGCTCTGAAGGCAAGGCAGAGTAATTCAAGCCTGAACAATTAATAGAAAAAGACTGTGTCATCAGAATGATGCAGTCTTTTTCTTTTTAATTAATATTCATCTTAATTAATATTCATCTTAATTAATATTCATCGCAAGCATCAGCCCCTTGCCAACGGTGACGCCGCGAAAATAGCGGCAATCAATGAGATTGACGGGCATTCGCCTCGGAAAAACTAAGGCCGACGATTCCGAAATGGTCGGCTTCCGTTTGCATTAATCAGCGGGATGTGTTATTTTTGTGGATAAATTGGGGAAGAAACATTCGCGTTGTAGGGAATGCACTTTGCTACGACTTTTCAACTTCTTGTCCCCTAATGATATAACTTCCGCTTTTTAGCCAATGAAAATTCTTACAAACAAAGATATAAAGAATATCAAGACTGCCACGTGCGAAGCCCAGAATATATCCTCGATAGATATTATGGAGCGAATCGCCTCCGTGGTGAGCGTCGAGATTATATCCCGCTTCCTCCCCAGTCAGCGTATTGTCGTCATTGCCGGCCCGGGCAATAACGGCGGCGACGCGCTTGCAGTGGCCCGTATGCTCTACGAACAGGGCTACAAGAAGGTGGAAGTGTTCTTGCTCAACGTCTCCGACCGCCTCAGCCATGACTGCGATGAGGAACGCAAGAAACTGATCACACTCGAAGGAATCGACTTCACGGAAATTCGCCGTCAGTTCACTCCTCCCTATCTGAGCAAAAACGATGTGGTGATCGACGGTCTGTTCGGGGCCGGTCTGAAAGAGGGTCTCCGTGGAGGCTTCTCAAGTCTTGCGCGCTACATAAACGATTCCGGGGCATACGTGATTTCCATTGACCTACCCTCGGGTCTTATGGGAGAGACGAATGCGATGAACAACTTGCGTGATGTGGTTCACGCCAACCTCACGCTCGCCTTCCAGCTTCCGCGACGCTCCTTCTTCTTCCGCGAGAATGCCGAAGCGCTCGGAGAGTGGAAACTGATAGACATTGATCTTGATGAAGAGAAAATAAAGCAGACCGAAAGCGACTATTATGTAATAGACGCCCGCAACGTGGCCCCGCTGCTCAAGAAACGCGACCCCTTCTCGGGAAAACGCGACCACGGGTCGGCGCTCCTGTTTGCCGGTTCGACCGGAATGATGGGTGCCGCTATCATGTGTGCGCGTGCCATTATGCAGAGCGGCGCCGGACTTTGCACGGTCCATTCCGCCAACCGCGGCCTTCAGATTCTGCAGACGGCTGTGCCCGAGGCAATGTTCGAGCCTGACCGTAACGAACATTTCATCACCGATATGCGCCTTCACCACAACCATCAGGTGGTGGCGGTCGGTCCCGGCATCGGCACGCATGAGTCGACCGTGACAGCACTCAACTCTTTGTTGAAGAATACGAAGGCCCCGCTCGTGCTTGACGCCGACGCCTTGAACTGTATCGCCCAGCATCCGGACATGATCCCCCTGCTCCCTCCGAAGACCATAATCACGCCCCACATCGGAGAATTCGACCGTCTTTTCGGCGAACACTCGCTTGATGAAGAGCGTCTGGCCACAGCCGTGACCATGGCCCGTCAGTACAACATAATAATCGTTCTCAAAGGACACTATACGGCAGTGGTCCGTCCGACAGGCCGCGTCTGCATCAATACCACCGGAAACCCCGGAATGGCGACGGCCGGAAGCGGCGACGTGCTGACCGGCATCATCGCCTCCTTCGTGGCTCAGGGATATGAACCTGAATATGCCGCCACAATCGGAGTCTACATCCACGGCCTTGCCGGAGACATGGCCGCCGAGCAAGTCGGCCAATTCGGCCTGACCGCTTCCGACATCGCCGCCTGGACAGGCCGCGCGATTCATGAGGTATTCACCCGCTCTCCCAAACTTTTCTAATCCCCCTCCCATGAGAAGATTCATCCCCGCGCTTTGTGTCGCGACGGCCTCGTTGCTTGCGCCCTCCCTCCTTAACGCGCAGCAGACCAAAATTCTTACGGCCGAAAAACATAACGAGTATGGTCTCGTGTATACGCTCCCTGTCACTACTCTGAAAATCGATGTGACGGCGAAGCGCACCGTAAGCAAAGCCGGGCCATATTTCCAGTATGCAAAAAAATTCCTCGGAAACGACCGTGCGATTCAGTCAGACTCCGAACAGTGGGAAATCACCGATGTCCGGGTGACACCATACGGAGTTCCTGATATGGAGGCACGCTATCTGATGCAACTCAAGCCGGGAGCCGTCACCTGGATTTGTGTTGACCGCGACGGAATGCTGCTTGCCATAAATGCGCGGGCCGATGCTCAGGAATTGCCCGACGCTCCCGGGGATGAAAAAGGAAACGCCCCCGACGAGAGGGAATATCTCAAATATGTAGGGGAAGACTTTCTCGCTTCGCAGTCTTCAGCCAAGCAGGCCCAGATGCTGGCAGAGAGCCTGATGGAAATCCGCGATTCACGAATATCGCTCACAAGAGGCACGGCCGAGACCATGCCGACCGATGGCCGTCAGCTTGAACTCATGCTTCAGGAACTTGCCCGCCAGGAAGCCGCGATAACCGGTGCCTTTACCGGATTCACTTATTCCGAAACGGTTGTGAGGTCATTCACGTTCACTCCCGAGGAGGATGGAAAACAAGTGCTTTTCCGCATGAGCGACTTTGCGGGGTTCTGCCGCCCGGACGATTACGCCGGGGATCCGGTCTATATATCGGTCAATATAGAGAAACGAGGCGAAATTCCGGTGGATGCAAAGGGAGAGGAAAAGAAACTGCCCAAAGATGCGGTTATCTACAACCTTCCCGGCACAGCCCGCGTCACTATCAGCCTCGGCGGCCGCACGCTTTATCAGCGCTCTTCGGAGTATTCCCAGTTCGGCGTTCGTTTCGGACTCAATCCGACACTTTTCAGTGACAAAAAAATGCGCTCGATGGCCACGTTCGATCCTGCCACGGGAGCCCTTCTTGAAATAGGACCGGCAGATGAATCCGAATAACGCTGTAACATTATCTCAGTTTCAACAGCTTGTCGGCTCCGCCCTCCGAAGCGTTCCGTCGCTTCAGAGAGCTTGGATTATGGCCGAACTCAGCGACGTCCGGGTCAGCGGCGGACATTGCTATATGGAGCTGATTGAGAAGAATGACCTGGGCGCAACCGTGGCAAAGGCCCGGGCGATGATCTGGGCGAGTCAGTTTCATGCCCTGAGGTCGAAATTCTACGCCGCAACAGGACGCGACATCGTTTCCGGATTGAAAGTAATGGTGTGCGGCTCTGTGAATCATCACGCAATCTACGGCCTCTCCGTCACGATCACCGATATTGACCCTTCCTACACCTTGGGCGATATGGAACGCATCCGACGCGAAATCCTTGATCGACTCCGGCGGGAGGGAATAATCGACATGAACAAGCATGTCGAACTGCCCCCCGTAGCGCAGCGGATTGCGGTCATATCAGCCGACGGGGCCGCCGGGTATGGGGATTTTATCAATCAGCTTCATGCGAATCCGGAGGGCTTCAAACTCTATCCCTTCCTTTTCCGGGCCGTGATGCAGGGCGACCATACTGTCAGTTCAGTGATGAATGCGCTTGATCTAGTAGAGAGCACAATCGATCTCTGGGACTGCGTGGTAATTATCCGGGGAGGCGGGGCCACAACCGACCTCAATTCCTTCGACAACTACGACCTGGCCCGCCGGATAGCCGAATTTAGTCTGCCCGTAATAGTCGGCATAGGGCATGAGCGCGACCGGACAGTGCTGGATGAAGTGGCTAATGTGCGTTGCAAGACCCCGACCGCCGTGGCGGCCTTTCTGCTCGACCGTCTCCGCACGGCATATTCCGATGTGGCCTCCCTTGTGGAAAGAATCGCACGCTATAGTTCCGATGCCCTTCGTGGAGAACACCATCGTCTCGACAACCTTGAGACCGCACTCCCGGTCGCCGTCCACAACCGCGTGATGCGCGAGCGGATGCGCCTCAACGAATATTCCTCCCGTGTGGGACGCGATGCCGGGGGAGCCGTGATGCGTGAACGTGGGCATCTTCAGACGTTAGCGATTTCTCTCGGACAGAGAATGAAATCGAATGTGGAAAAAGAGAAATTAAGGATTGCGCGTCTTGACGATATGCTACGTCTGCTGAGCCCGGCCAATACCCTTCGGCGGGGCTATAGCATAACGCTCCGCGACGGGCGCGCGGTCCGCGACGCCTCCGAACTCCGTCCCGGCGACAGGATAGAAACCCGTCTTGCCGACGGAACAATCAAATCAATTATAGAATAACGGCGCGTTACGACGCGTCCGCCTCCCGAATAAACATGGAAACGAAAGAACTCAGTTACAAAGAGGCTGTGGCCGAATTGGAAGGAATCGTGCGTAAAATGGAATCAGACTCCTGCGACATCGATTTGCTCACGCAATACACGGCGCGTGCCCTCGAATTGCTTAAATTCTGTAAAGAGCGCCTGCTGAAAACAGACAAGGACGTCGAAGCATGTCTCGAACAGCTTCGCACGGCCTTGTCTGAATGATAAATCTCTGTTCGCGGTCAGTTCAGTCTCGGAAATAGACGCGCTTCACACGCGGCGACACGGAAGTCAGGATCTCATACGGAATCGTGTCGAGACAATCGGCAAGTCTCTGAATCGGGGCCTGCCTGCCGAAAATCTCAACCGGGTCGCCAACGCGGCAATCAATGTCGGTCACATCGATCATGCAGGCATCCATACAGATATTGCCGACAGTCGGCGCCTCCTGACCGTTCACCACCACTGACACCGCTCCGCGACCGAAGTGGCGGTTCATCCCGTCGGCATAGCCGATAGGGATTGTGGCGATTCGCGAGGGGCGCGACAGGCGCCCCATGCGTCCGTAGCCTATTGTCTCACCCGCCTCCCATTCCCGGATGGAAATGATAATTGTCCGCAGGGTCGAAACGACGGCCAGAGGTTCCTCGATTTCAGGAGGAAGCGTGTTGGCGCCGTAAAGACCGATTCCGAGTCGCGCGAAATCATAATGATATTCCGGAAAACGCAGGATGCCTGCTGAATTTAGAATATGACGTAGCAGTCGGTGCGACGATCGGCTCTGCATGTAAGACGTGTAACGCTCGAAACGTTCGAGCTGCAGATGAGTGTAATCATCCATGTCGAGGCAGTCGGCGGTCGCGAGATGTGAAAATATAGACTTGGCCTTTATTTCCGAAGTGTTTTCCAGAATATCCATCAATTCGGAGAGTTCCGACTCCACAAAGCCGGTCCGGTGCATACCCGTGTCGAGCTTAATATGGATAGGATAATTCTTGATTCCGTGACGACGCGCTTCGCGGATCACATCCTCAAGCATGGCGAAGGAATAAATCTCCGGTTCGAGACGGTCGGCGAACATCGCTCCGTAATTCTCCACCTTCGGGTTCATCACCATAATCGGCATCGTGATGCCGCGCCGACGCAGTTCCGTGCCCTCATCGAGCACGGCCACAGCCAGGTATGCGGCTCCACAGTCCTGAAGAGTCTTGGCGATTTCATAGCTTCCGGCTCCATATCCGGAAGCCTTCACCATACATATCATGCCGGTCGGACGCGGAAGATGACGACGGAAATAATTGTAATTGCTCACGATGGCCTCCAGATTGACTTCAAGAACTGTCTCATGGCGGCGCGTCTCAAGGAGGTCGGCAATCACATCGAAGTCATATTCCGGCGAACCCTTCAGGAGGATGGCCTCGTTAGCGAAATCAGAAGTCCCCGTCGCGCGGATAAAATCGGAAGTATTGTCAAAGAACGTGGAATTTGCGGGGAAAAGGTCGCGGTGGGCCTTCAGCGTCGGGCCGATGCCGATAAATCGATCGATGCCGTTTGATTCCATCAGGCGGGCAACCCGTTCGTAGAGTTCATTTATTGTGCCCGATTCGTGGTGGAGGTCGCTGAGAATCACAGTCGCAGTCTGGAAAGGCATCTTGCGACGGCGCAGGAAGTCGAGCGCCGGGCGCAGCGACGAGAAGTCGGATGTATAACTGTCGTGAATCACGGAGCATCCGTTGACCCCCTCCGTGACATTGAGGCGCGTGCCTATCCGGTGGAGCGAACCGAACCGTGCGCGAATAGTGTCGGCGTCAATTCCTAAACTCAGCATGAAAGCCAGCGCATTGGCCGCATTTTCAATATCGGCCTCTGTTTCTATGTCAGCATAGAAGGTCCCTTTCGAGGCAGGCACTCCGTTAGCTAATCCAGCGAACGAATAAGTCACTCTCCTTTCTCCCGGAATTGTGCCCGAATGATTGTCAGCATAACTTCGCGCTTCGGTTGCTTCATCACCCCCCTTTTCGGAGATTTGAATGTAGAGAGCTGCGTCCTTATCTTTCAGACTCCATCCGAGTCGGGTCTCGGAAGAGGTGCGGTTTTCAACAGCCTCCGCCAGAAGTCGGTTATCCTTGTTATAAATTGCCAAGGATGTCGTGGAAGTGATCAGTTTTGCTTTCTCCCGAGCTTTCTCCGAGTCTGACTCAAACCCTTCGGAATGGGGGTCGGAAACATTTGTGATTATCACCATGTCGGGCTCAATACACTCGGCGAGCGCCGCCATCTCTCCTCGGCGCGAGATTCCGGCCTCGATAATTCCGAGACGAGCCGACGGATCGAGTTCCCACATGGAGAGGGGGACACCGATCTGGGAATTATAGCTACGCGGGGAGCGGGAAACTCCGACGAGAGGTTCGATAAGTTGGAAAATCCATTCCTTGAGAGTCGTTTTTCCCCGACTTCCGGTGATTGCAAGGATAGGGGAGGGGAATCTGTCGGACCGGGCGGCAATCTTCTGCAGGGCGCGGACGGTGTCGTCGACAACGAAGAAAACAGCATCCTGCATATTCCGGGAGTCCTCAGGAAGATGGTTCACGACAAATACTCTCACCCCCTTCCGATATAGGTCTCCGATATAACGGTGGCCATCGTTGCCTTCAGTCGGGATTGCAAAAAAAAGTGTTGATTCCGGCACCTCAAGCGAGCGGGAGTCCGTGAGCAGATTGTAAATCTCAAGGTCGGGGTTTGCTCCGGCAGGAAGCCGGCAGCCTGACAGGGTTGATATTTGATGGAGGGTTGCCTTCATGATGTGGAATTTCAATTACGAAACTGACGGGTTGAATCCATCGGATATAAAATTAACGTCAACAGTCAACGTGATTGCATATATCGGGATAAAAAAACAGACGCGTATCACTACGCATCGTCTTCCCCGATTATTCTACGAAATCCTTCGGAGGATAACCGTATCCATATTTTAATTTAATCCATAACTTTACTAATGCAACAATAAATTGTCAATGAAACGATATATGCGATATCTTGAACGACAGACACTAAGCCTGTCTTATTTTCCTTTGCAAAGTTACTAAGACATTTTCATTCATACAATATTAAACCGTCTCTTTTTTAACAAAAGGGGCAGTTTTTAACTAAAAAATAGTTAATTTCTTAATTATTGCGGAGATTTTCGGCGTATATCCGTGAAATATCTCTTAGCCAGTTGGGTGTTGCGGGGGGTGTTGAACTTCTTTCGATTGCAACCGGAACAACCGAAATCATTCCATGAGAGAGACACCATTCGTCGGTCCGGTCGTTCTCAGGTTCAAGGTTGATATATGTGCCCGTAAGCCAATAGAATTTTCCTCCGTGAGGGTCGGTGTACTCTTTATATTCATCGTTCCACTTTCCCCGGCAAGGAACTGCGAGGCGCATTTCAGCAGGATATCCCGACGTTACCGGAATGTTGACATTCAGACAAAGTTCGTCAGGCATCCCGTGGCGCAGCAGCTGGTCGACAATTGTCTGCACGGCAACCTTGCAATGGCCGAAATTCGCCTTCGGATTATGGTCGGTAAGAGAGAACCCGACGGAGGGAACGCCGAACGCACATCCCTCCATAGCGGCTCCCATCGTGCCGGAGTAGAGCACGTTGATAGCGGAGTTAGATCCGTGGTTGATGCCGGTCACGACAAGATCCGGGAGGCGGTCGAGGATATAATGCATCGAGAGTTTCACGCAGTCAACCGGCGTACCGTTTACTTTATACATCCGCGCTCCCTGATAATCGTCAAGACGCGTTATGCGCAGGGGAGAGTTGACTGTCAGTGCCATCGACTGTCCCGATTGAGGATCGGCAGGACAGACGGCCACAATGTCGCCGAAAGGAAGAAGCATTTCGATCAGAGCGTGGACGCCGACGGCAGCGTGACTGTCGTCGTTGGAGACTAATATGAGTGGTCGATTCATTTTATATTGATTTTTTACGGAGTAAATAGCGGGAAATCACAGCGTATTTCTTCGTCCCCGGGATGCAAGAGAGGGTGTCATCGGCCGGAAGATCGGTATATTCCCGGGCCATACGGGAAAAGTCGCGGTGGGCCTTCACGATGGCGTTGGCATTCTTGAAATCCCCCTTGAGCAGAAACATCCCCCATGCCAGAGTGTCGGCAAGGCGGCGCACGAATGTAAGGCGACGTCCCCGGGCGCGTGGCAAATTCTTGTGTAGAAGCAGGAGATTGTTGCGGAAGTTAAGGTAGGTCTTTTTCGGGTTATCCTTCGGGAGCGATCCCCCTCCGAGATGGTAGACGACCGAGTCGGAAAGAGCGTAGACTTTTTTACCGCTCCGGATCACTCGCCAGCAAAGATCAATTTCCTCCTGATGGGCAAAAAATTTGGGATCGAGGCCTCCGAGTTTCAGATAGAGGTCGCGTGGCATGGTCAGGCAGGCTCCCGAAGCCCAGGCAACTTCCGTTGGAGGCGTGTCGTACTGCCCCCGGTCCTCCTCGCAGTGGTCAAAGAGGCGTCCCCGGCAGAAAGGATAGCCCAGCCTGTCAAGGTAGCCACCGGCGGCACCGGCATATTCGAAAAGCGACGGATTCCTGTCGCTCAGTATTTTCGGTTGCACGGCGCCCGCCTCCGGATGGCGTTCCATAAAGCTGACAATCGGCTGCCACCATCCCTGCGTGACCCGCACATCGGAGTTCAACAATGTCACAAAAGGATAATCCGCCTGACGGATCGCCCGGTTGTAACCCTCCGCGAAGCCGAAGTTTTCATCAAAACGTATGATTTTCACCTCCGGATAAGCCGACCTTACCCATTCAACCGAACCGTCGGTCGAACCGTTGTCGGCCACGATGAGATCGGCTGATTCCGAGATTGTATGGCGGACGGCATCGGGAAGATATTTCTTCAGAAGTCCCAGGCCATTCCAGTTGAGTATGATAACGCCTAACTTTTTCATTTAAAAATTCTGGTCGCGCAGGTTCTCGGGTGTGAGCGGAAGGCGCGTGATTTCGTTGACGGGTTGCGATCCGGCGGGTGCCATCACGCGAAGATAATTGTCGGTCAGTCCATGCATCTTGTCGGCTCCTGCAGGGGGTTGCTCCCAAAGCACGGGAGCCTCGCGGCCTATATTGCGCTCGACGGTGCGGAGCAGCATGGCGTCGGAGATTTCCATCAGCTCGGCGACACGCCGATGGCGTTCCTCCGGGGGGACGGAGTCTGCGAGTCGGAGAGCGGCCGTGCCGGGACGCTCCGAATAGGGGAACACGTGGAGCCGGCTGACCGGCAAATCCGCGATGAAAGCCTTTGAACGTTCCCATTCCTCGGGAGTCTCTCCGCGAGCTCCCGCAATAACATCGACACCGATGAAAGCCTCAGGAAGCATTTCCCGGATTTCCTCCATCCGGCCGCGGAACAAGGCCGTGTCATAGCGTCTGTTCATCAGCTTAAGGACCCGGTCCGACCCTGACTGAAGAGGCACATGGAAATGGGGCATGAAAGCCCGCGACTCCGTGGCGACCCAGTTGATTATCTCAGAAGTGAGCAGGTTGGGTTCTATGGAAGAAATTCTGTAACGGGCGATTCCATCGACATCGTCGAGCGCACGGAGCAAATCGATGAAACTCTCGCCAGTGTTGCGTCCGAAGTCTCCCGTGTTCACGCCGGTTATCACAATTTCTTTTCCCCCCTCGGCGGCTACCTTGCGAGCCTCGGCCACAATCTCGCTGATGGTTCCCGACCGCGACCGACCTCGGGCATAAGGGATGGTACAGTATGTGCAGAAATAGTCGCATCCATCCTGCACCTTCAGGAAATAGCGCGTGCGGTCGCCGCGCTCGCAGGAGATATGAAATTCGCGGATATCCTTCGTCGGCGTCACTTCGACTCGCGATTGACGTTGCGCCATCCAGTCGTCGAGGAAAGAAGCAATCTTTAATTTCTCATTTGAGCCGAGCACGATATCGACCCCCTCCGTCGAGGAGATTTCTTCCGGCTTGAGCTGGGCATAGCATCCCGTGACGATCAGCGTGGCCGCGGGCCATTGGCGCGCCAGACGCCGGATAAGCTGACGCCCCTTCTTGTCGGCCATTTCCGTCACCGAACAAGTGTTGACAACGATAATGTCGGGGGCTTCTCCGGGATCCGCACGTCGGATTCCCCGTTCAGCAAGCTGTTTGCCGATGGTCGAAGTTTCTGAGAAATTCAGTTTGCAGCCTAACGTGTAGAAGGCGGCGCGCAAATCATATTGCGGTGGGGTCATGGGCGATGATTGAAAGGAGAGGGATAAACACAGCGTGTGCCGATTAAAAATGATGACGTAAAAGAGTGTTGTTCGTCGCGCAAAATAGAGCCGTGGAGAGCTGTCGCGAAGAATAACCTAATGCAAAATTAATCATTTTTCGTAAAATTAAGGAGGAAATGTTGACAAACGGGGATAAGATTTATTAACTTTGCACTTTGACCGATAACGGTCGCATTTGACATGAAACAGAACAAAGAGGTAAAGATCTCCTACTGGGCGGCCCATCTGACCACGGTCGTGAGCGTGTCGCTCGTGCTCCTTCTGTTAGGCGTTATCGCCCTGGTATGGCTTGGAGCCGATGCTGAGACGCGTCGTCTGAAGGAAAGGATAGAGCTTTCGGTCGTGATGGCGGATTCAGTCAGCGACGCTACGGCCGGGAAAATGGCCGCGAGAATTACTGACGAGCCCTACGCCCGCAACGTAAAACTTATCACAAAGGCTCAGGCCCTGGCCGACTGGAAACGCGACACGGGGGAAGACCTTGAGGAACTCTTCGGAGTCAATCCTTTGAGTCCGGAAGTCAGTTTTTCCGTAAAGTCGGATTATGCTTCCGCCCGGTCGATTGCCAAAATCCGGACCAGGCTTTCGGAGCTCCCCGGAGTCGAGAGTGTGGCGGCGCCGGACGCTGCGATGGTGGAGTCGATGAATGCCAATATCGGGCGTCTAACCCTCCTTTTGGCCATCATGGCCGGAGTGATGGTGATTGTTTCCTTCGTCCTGATCAACAACACGGTCCACCTCACCATTCATTCCCGTCGTTTCACAATTCACACCATGCAGCTCGTCGGCGCCACCAACGGATTCATCCGCCGTCCGATCGTGGTCAATAATCTCGTGAGCGGTCTGCTTGCCGGCCTGCTTGCCGCCGGTCTGCTTGCGTTGGCTCTCATCGGGGCACGCAGCGGAGGATTGCCCGACCTTATCGGCCTCATAGGATGGGGCGCATTCGGAATTGTCGCCGCCGCGATGGTGCTCACCGGAATGGCCCTCTGCAGTCTTGCGGCCCTCGTGGCCTCGACCCGGTTCCTGCGTAAGGACTACGACGAACTCTTCCGTTAATTCATATCCTGAATATGGCTAATTTCTTCAACTTCTCAAATAAAGAGCTTGACCGCACCGACGATTCACAGCGTCCCTTCACCAAGGTCAATTTCATAATGATGGCCGCTTGCGCCTTCCTCATAATCCTCGGGTTTATCCTTATGAGCGGCGGCGGTTCGGCCTCTGACACTGAATTCAACCCCGAGATTTTCAGCACTCGCCGAATTGTGGTCGGCCCTTTGCTCACATTCCTCGGCTTTCTTTTCATGGCTTTCGCCATTATTTATTCTCCCAAGAAAAAATAAATCCTTTCGGAAATGGATTGGTTAGACGCCCTTATCCTTGGAATCGTTCAGGGACTCACGGAATATCTTCCTGTCAGCTCCAGCGGACATATCGAGATTTTCAAACAGATACTCGGAATTGACCTGCCGGGAGATGAAAACCTTCAGTTCTCGGTGATGGTCCATGCGGCCACCGTGCTTTCGACAATCGTTGTGCTCTGGCCCCGCTTCTCCGGTCTCTGCAAGAGCTTCTTCACTTTCAAGAGAGACGCCAACTTTTATTACGTCTGCAAGATTCTCTTGAGCTGCATTCCGATTGCAATCGTCGGCTTTTGCTTTAAGGATTTTGTGGAAAGTTTCTTTGGAAACGGCCTTCTTGTGGTCGGCATTTGTCTATGTGTCACGGCCGGATTACTTCTTTTCGCGCATCTTTCCGACCGTCGGCTTTCCGGAGCTACAGGAAAGGAGAAACTCGTCCCCGCCTCTGCAGGACATGACATAACCTGGCTTGACGCATTCATCATCGGCTGCGCTCAGGCCGTGGCCGTTCTCCCGGGCCTGAGCCGCTCCGGCACGACAATCGCCACCGGAATCCTTCTCGGCGACCGCCGGGACCAGATAGCCTCCTTCTCCTTCCTGATGGTGATAATTCCTATCCTTGGCGAAGCCCTTCTCGATGTGAAGGACATTATTGGCGAAGGAGTCTCCGCAGCCATCGGAACCGGGCCGCTCATCATAGGATTCTTCTCAGCCTTCATTGTCGGATGCGCGGCGTGCAGCTGGATGATTAATCTTGTGAAGCGTGGAAAACTCGTTTGGTTCGCCCTTTACTGCGTGGTGATGGGTATAATTTGCATCCTCTGGTAATGGCGGAAGTGATGGACTTTGTTTCAGGAGAGGTGTTCGGTATCGATAAGCCTCTCGGCTGGACCTCTTTTGATGCCGTGAAACGTCTGCGTGGCGCTATCGCCCGGCGTACGGGAATGAAAAAATTCAAGGTTGGCCATGCCGGCACTCTTGATCCTCTCGCCACAGGCGTGCTCATCGTCTGCACCGGCCGCGCAACCAAGCAAATTCCCTTTCTTCAGGAGGGAATGAAAGAATATGTGGCGGAGCTGACGCTGGGCGCAACTACTCCGAGTTTTGACCTTGAGACGGACATCGATGCCCGTTATCCCTGGGAACACATCACGCGGGAACTCGTCGAGCAGACCCTCCCCGGATTCACCGGGCGAGTGATGCAGGTCCCCCCGGTGTTCTCCGCTGTGAAAGTCGACGGCAAGCGGGCTTATAAATTCGCGCGTAAAGGTCAGGAAGTGGAACTCAAAGCCAAACCTCTTGAAATAACCGAACTGGAGGTTGTGAGCTTCGCGCCCCCGAAACTGACTGTGAGAGTCGTCTGCAGCAAGGGGACATATATTCGGGCTCTGGCCCGCGATATCGGAGCGGCCCTCGGGTCGGGAGCGCATCTTACCGCACTGCGCCGGACACGAGTCGGGGAAATGACCGCCGATAAATGCGTCTCGATAGAAACCGCTATGGACCGAATCGCGAACTGCGAACTGAAATTTCCCGACGGCCACCCGTTGGGGACGTCTTCCGGGAATGATACGCAATAATTAGGCGCTTCGCGCGTTTATAATTTAAGGTTTTGTACGCCCGCAGGTCATTTAATATGGATCTTGTCGGAAGGCATAACCCTCGTTACCTCAGAATCATTGACTTACCCGGCTCTTCCGGGCCGCAATCTGCCGCACGCGATGCGGCGTAACAAAGAACTATGAAACTGTCGCAATTCAAATTTAAATTGCCTGAAGAACGAATCGCTCAATATCCTTCAGAGAACCGCGACGAATGTCGTCTGATGGTTGTCAACGCCCGCACAGGAGAAATCTCCCATCGGATGTTCAAGGATATTATCGAATATTTCGATGAGGGCGATGTGATGGTGTTTAACGATACGCGTGTCTTTCCGGCCCGCCTCTATGGCAATAAGGAAAAAACCGGCGCATGCATCGAGGTCTTCCTGCTTCGTGAACTTAACGAGGAAAACCGTCTTTGGGACGTGCTCGTCGAACCTGCACGCAAAATCAGAATCGGCAACAAACTCTATTTCGGCGACGACGACTCGCTCGTGGCGGAGGTGATAGATAACACGACTTCGCGCGGTCGCACTCTCCGCTTCCTCTTCGATGGAACTCACGATGAGTTCAAGGAAGCCCTCTACGCTCTTGGCGAGACCCCCCTCCCCGAATATATCAAGCGGAGTCCTAATGAAATGGACAAAGAACGCTACCAATGCATCTTTGCCAAGAATGAAGGAGCCGTGATGGCGCCTGCCGCCGGAGCGCATTTCAGCCGCGAACTCATGAAGCGCCTTGAGATAAAGGGAATTGATTGCGGATTCCTGACGCTTCATGCAGGCCGCGGAAACTTCAAGGAAATCGATGTCGAGGATCTAACCAAGCATCGGATGGATTCTGAAGAAATGTATGTCAACACGGAGCTGGTCGAGAAAGTAAATAATGCCAAAGATGCCGGCAAACAGGTGTGTGCGGTTGGCACATCCGTGCTCCGTGCTATGACTCAGGCCGTCTGTATGAACGGTCATCTAATGGAATTCCAGGGTTGGACCAATAAATTCATCTTCCCTCCATACGTGTTCACGGTGTGCACGGCGATGGTGTCGAATTTCCATCTCCCTTATTCCACGATGTTGATGATGGTCGCTGCCTTCGGAGGTTATGAAACCGTGATGAAGGCATACGAAGTGGCCGTGAAGGAGAAATATAACTTCGGTGCTTACGGCGACGCTATGCTTATCCTTCGCTGATACTGAAGAGAAAATCAAGCCGGGCCTTTGAATCCTATCTGTGATTCAAAGGCCCGGCTTGATTTAGCAATGTCGCTTCCTTCCGGCAGGAATCATTCTCCTCGCGGCGATGTAAGAGCAGTCCGGACGGCTTCTGCCCGGTCGACGTCGTTGTCGTAGTCGGTCTTTAGAACGTTGGGGAAAAAGAAAAGCTTGATCACAAAGAAAAATATGATAAGTTTGAAGATAATCATGGCCCAAAGATACCGGCCCACAGTCATTGACCGAAATCCTTCATAATAAAATCTCCAGATTCTTACGGGTAGGGATGCGCGGCTTGTCGACATATATGATTCTTTATAGGTGTGAATGGAGGAAACGTCCCTTGTTCGGAAGACGCTCCTTTTCGCTTGAAGGAACGGGCCGTTTCAAAAGCGAAGATACGAAATTTTTTTTGATTCGGAGCAAGCAAAAGTTCCTAAAAATAAAAAGATTAATTGTCTCCCGACAATTAATCCTCTAACCTTAAATCTAATACCATGAAAAACACGTCGCAAAATTATAAAAAACTTTTGTAACGAAAAAATTTTTTTAAAGATTTTTCGGGAGTATTTGATTTGTTTAATAGTCGCATTCTTGCATTTTGTCAAAATTTGAGGGTTATTTATAACAAAATGCTGCTAAAAGTATGTTCGGACTCAGGTTGCTCAATATCCGCGATAGCAAAATGTCAGATTAAGAGGGGGAAATTTTTTTGAAAAATTTTTTTGTCTTGTCAGACACTCTACTCACGCGAACAGTTCGGAAAGTATTTCAGGCGATTTCAGGGAGCCCGTTCCAGGATAATGGATGGAGTAATAACGCAGGAGAGTCCCCAGAATCCTTCGTCGTTGAGAGCTTGAAAAACGGTAGAGATGGTAATTTCTCATGTTCATTCTTCCAAGCAAGGGGAGGAAAGACGTGTCGGCTGAAGAAAGAATGTCGGCATGCCCCGGCGGGAGGGGAGTGAGCCTGCCGGCGCGCAAATCGAACAGGGATTCCGGTCGGGCATCAGTTAAATCGGGAAAAATCCCGGCGAAATGCAGGAAGCCGATGAGGAAAGCGATATGAAAATTCGCCGTGCCCCGGCGCGAGAGATCGAAAACTGTGAGCGAACGGTAGATGTAGTCCCATTGGAGGGGGTCAGCTTCCGAATGGCGCAGGAACGCATTGAGAAATTCGCTCAGGAAAATAGCAACAGCCGACTTCACGGGGTTAAAGTAAATATCCCGCCATGGGGATAGCGTATTGAATGCCCCGAGCATTTGGAGGTCACGGTTAGGCCGGAAATTAACCTCGGCCTCTATTGCTGAAAGAGGGCGGAGGCGGGCCGCACGCAGTCGGCCGCTCTTTCCCTGACCGGAAGCCGAGAGAAAAGCTACATTGCCAAATTCGCGTGTATAAATCCTGACCACATCATGCCGGTCGGAGTGCTTGATTACATCCGTGACGATGCCGCGTATCTTTTCATGAGCCATATCTGGTTATTTATGCAAGCCTGCAAAATTATGCAATCTTCGCTATATATCAAAATAAGGCGTCGGGACAGAACCCGACGCCTTGAGTGTGTGTCTATAATAGTATCAGAATTTTTAAACGTTGTCCTCAGCGCGCATAAAGTGCTGATAGGGGTGGTAGCAGGCGGGACACTTCTGAGGAGGCTCGGTGCCTTCGAAGATATAACCGCAGACCAGACACTGCCATTTGATCGGGGTGTCGGATTTCCATACAGTGTCATTCTCAATGCGCCAGCGCATCTTGTCGAAACGCTCTTTGTGGTGGTTTTCAATTGTAGCGATTGCTTCGAAACGGTCGGCAATCTCATCGAAACCTTCTTCGCGGGCCACTGCTGCCGAAGCCTTGTACTGGTCGACACCTTCGCGTTCCTCTTCGGAAGCGGCAACTGCCAGATTGTCGGCAGTCGAACCGATCACGCCGGCATCAACGCCTAATGGAACGGTCGTGCATCCGCCTTCATTAAGATATTTGAGGAAGATTTTAGCGTGATGCAACTCATTATCGGCTGTTTCCTGGAAAATGTTTGCATACTGGAAATATTTCTCTTTCTGTGCGGCCTGAGCGAAGAATGTGTAACGGGTCACAGCTGCTGATTCCGCCATATATGCATTAGCGAGGTTCACCTGCGTGCGGGTGCCTACGAGACTTTTCTGCTGATCTGCCATGATAGTGTGTTTTTATAGTTATAGTTTTGATATTTTTGATTCAATTCCGCGGCTCAGCCTCGGCCGACCCGCCGGTTTATCCTTATAACATTGCTGAAACTTTTTTGGTTTGATTGCCCTGTCAATTTCTTTTTCAAAGGTCGGGAAAAGGATGGAGGTGCTTGCTTGGACCTTAATCAATCTGTTGATAATTTGTGATATATGGATAATAAAAAAGTCTATCTCTTTTCCCAAAGAGATAGACTGAAACCTTAATCTTAATTTAATTCTATGAAAAACACATTGCAAAGTTAATCAATCCTATCCAAATCTTCAGTATAAATTTAATGTCGCGGGTATTTATTAATAATCGTTAACATAATTTAAGAGATTGAATTTGTAATTTTGTGGTTGCCGATTCCAATTTTTTCGGAGGCGTCGATGGAAATGATTTTTCAATATATGTGGAAACACAAGATGCTCCCGCGACCGGCCTTTACAGTCGATGGTCGTAAAGTGGAGATTCTGTCGGCGGGTGTTCTTAATGTTGACAGTGGCCCCGATTTCACGGGAGCCCGGATTCGGATTGATGGTCAGGAATGGGTAGGAAATGTTGAGATTCATATCAATGCATCCGACTGGTATCGCCATAATCATCAGACAGATCCGGCATACGAAAATGTGATTCTTCACGTCGTGAGGCGCTCCGACGGGAAGGTCACGCTCTCCGACGGGCGAATCCTGCCCCAACTTGAACTTCCGTATAGCGACACGTTCGGGAAGATGTATCTCGATTTGTCGCGACGCATACGCGCCGTCCCTTGCGAGGGATATCTCCATGCCCTTCCCCCGCTGATAAAGTCTGACTGGGTCTCTACCTTGGCGGTCGAGAGGCTTCAGGCGAAAGCAGAGCGTATTTCGCAGACTGCCGAGTCCCTTGGGGGCGATTGGGAGAGGGCTTGCTTCGTCACTCTTGCCCGCGCACTCGGCTTCGGACTCAACGGCGACCCCCTTGAAATGCTCGCCCGCTCCGTCCCCCTCAAATTCCTCCTCCGACACAGCGACCATCCTCTCCAGCTTGAAGCTCTCCTTTTCGGGCAGGCCGGAATGCTCGATTCAAGTTGTCATATCTTTGACGAGTATTATCAGCTTCTCTGTCGCGAATATTATTTCCTCGCCCGGAAATACGGACTTCATCCTATCAGGGTCGACCTCTGGAAATATGCCCGGACCAGGCCCGGAAATTTCCCTCATCGAAGGATTGCGATGCTCGCCTCCTCCCTTAAAGGGGGATTCTCCCTGATGGGCAGGATTGTTGAGGCCCGGCAGGATCCGGCCCGTCTGCGCTCCCTTTTCGCATTCGGTCTTTCCGACTATTGGAAAGAACATTTCGATTTCGACCGACCCGGAGCGGAACTTCCCGTCGAGCTGTCGCAGGGATCCGTGTCGCTTCTGATGATAAATTTCGCCGCTCCGCTGATTGCGGCCGTGGCCCGGCGCCGCGGTGATTTTGAAATGGGGGAACACGCTTTCAATCTCTGGGAGTCGATTGCCCCCGAGCGCAACCGCTACATTACCCAATGGGCTGCGGCAGGAATGGACTGTCGGACGGCCGCCGATTCGCAGGCGCTCCTTCAGCTCCGGAAGGAATATTGCGACCGCGAACGCTGTCTCGAATGCCGTCTGGGTCATGCGTTGCTCAGACGCTCGCTGCTTACTCCGACCGAAACCGCCGGCATGCTCTCTCCCTTCGACATCCCGCTTGAACCCTCGGCCCCTGCCCAAGGTTAATATAAATGATATATCTTGATTAATGAGATATAGGTTATATAATGAGTTAAAGGTTTGCTATGGCATTCAGCGATAAGAAAAAATATCCGCAGGCTCCCGACAGGATTTTCAGTTGGGACAACCGTGAAGAAAACCCCGTTCCTCTGATGAAGTTCGTCGAGGCCCGACGGCCCGACGCGAAGAGAGGAGATATAAAGAAATGGTTGAAATATGGCCATCTTATGGTCGATGGTGTGATTGCAACGGGTTTCGACACTCCCGTCCCACCCGGAGGGATTGTCGACTTTAATGCATCGCGCCCCTTCCCCGTGTTCCGCCATCCGAGAATAGAAATCGTCTATGAAGATGACGATGTGATAGTTATAAATAAGGGATATGGTCTGTTGTCGGTGAACGCCCCGGGACGCAAGCGAGAAGAGAATGCCTTTGATATTCTTCGCGATTACGTTAAGCGGGTCGATCCCGCCAACCGTCTGTATGTTGTCCATAGACTCGACCGCGAGACTTCCGGCCTGATGATGTTTGCAAAGACGGAGGCGGCTCAGGAAACGCTTCGCCACAACTGGAACAACATGATTCTCGAACGTCTTTACGTTGCCCTGTTGGAGGGAAACGTTGAGCAAGACTCCGGTTTCATAAAAAGTCGGCTTGCCGAGAATTCCAGATTTGTCGTATATTCTACAGAAGAGCCGGGAGAAGGGAAACTTGCCGTGACCAACTACGAGGTTATCGGCCGGGGCAACGGTTACACGCTGGCTCATTTCTCTCTCGACACCGGGCGAAAGAATCAGATTCGCGTGCATGCCTCCGAGATGGGCCACCCGATTGCCGGCGACAGAAAGTATGGCGCCCGGACCAGTCCGCTCCATAGGCTGGCGTTGCATGCCGAGACGTTGCGTTTCGCTCATCCCGTGACAAGGAAAGATATGTATTTCCGGACCCCGATTCCCACTAAATTCGAGGCGGCGATTCGTCGTAAATTAAAATGAAATTAGACACAACTTCATATTACCCCCCTTCTCCGCTCGGGCCGGAGGATGACGACATCCCGCGTCAGGATGCAGGGGCTTCCGACTCCGGGAATCCGGTGGAAACTGCCGTTGAGCCCGTTGAAGTTTCGGAGACCGAAAATACTCCGGAGAAGTCAACGGATAAAACATCGGATTCCGATTCCGGTTATGAATCAAATCCGGAATCAGGTCCTCGTTGGGTCAACGCTCTCGCCCAATTCCTTTCATGGATAATGGTGCCCTTCTTTATGCCGCTGTATGGCACGCTGCTCGCTTTCCATCTGTCGCTGCTCCGTTATGTCGGGGCAGGTTCGAAATGGGGTGTGATTATTGTGGTCGCGCTGCTGAATATTTTAGTGCCCTCTCTGATTGTGCTTCTGCTCAAGCGGCTGGGAGTCGTCCAAGATCTCGGCCTTAACGGTCGGCGGGAGAGACTGATTCCCTACATCATCACGGTGGTCTGCATGTTGTCGACGGGATGGTTCGTCTATGTCAAGGGGGCTCCGCTCTGGCTGGTGATGTTCTTTGTAGCCGGGGGAGTTGCCGGCATTATAGACACGATTATCAACTTGCGTTGGAAAATCTCGGCCCATGCCGCCGGCGCCGCCGGCGTTGTGGCTCTTCTGTTGCGGATAATGCACACGGGATATGCCGAGCCGGGAGTTGTCGGGTGGCTGCTTGTGGCCGTTTTCCTTACCGGGGCGGTTGCGTCGGCGCGTCTCTGGCTGGGCCGCCACACACTCGGCCAGGTGCTTGCCGGGGCGGGCGTAGGTTTCTGCTCCGTGTTTTTCCTAACCATGATTTAAGATTATGAGCGAATGTTCAAGACGTCGCCGCTCAAGGGAAGTTAAAGTCGGATCCCTTGGCATTGGTGGCGATAACCCGGTGAGAATCCAGTCGATGACCAACACATCGACAAACGATATCGAGGCTTCCGCGCTGCAGGTAAAGGCGATAGCTGATGCCGGCGGAGAACTCGTAAGGCTAACGACGCAGGGAGTCCGCGAGGCGTCGGCCCTGCGTCAGATACGCCGGAGGCTGGCGGAACTCGGTTGCCGGGTGCCGATTTCTGCCGATGTCCATTTTAATCCTAAAGCCGCCTTCGAGGCCGCTGAGACTGCCGATAAGGTTCGGATCAATCCCGGAAACTTCGTTGACGCGGCGCGTACTTTCCGCAAACTGGAGTTCACGGAAGAGGAATATGCCGCCGAAATAGAGAAAATCCGGCGTGCCTTCATCCCTTTTCTTGAAAAATGCCGCGCGAATTCGGTTTCCGTCCGACTCGGGGTAAACCACGGTTCCCTCTCCGACAGAATAATGAGCCGATATGGCGACACTCCGGAGGGAATGGTGGAATCCGTGATGGAATTTCTGCGAATTGCAAAGGAGGAAGATTTCAATGATATCATCATATCTATCAAGTCGTCGAACACGGTGGTAATGACCCGCACGGTCAAGTTGCTTGCCCGCGCGATGGAGGAGGCCGGGATGGACTATCCTCTTCATCTCGGCGTCACTGAAGCCGGCGATGCGGAGGACGGGCGAATCAAGAGCGCGCTCGGAATCGGCAGCCTTCTTCTCGAAGGATTGGGCGATACAATCCGCGTTTCCCTATCGGAGGCTCCCGAGAATGAAATTCCGGTGGCCCGTGAACTGGTCTCCTACGTTGCCGACAGTTTTCGCCGTGCAGATGCCGAGGGAAGAGAGTGTCCTGTCGACTATCGCCTTGTCGAGATGCCCGAGCCGCTTCGTTCTCAACGATTCGGAGCCTGGCACGCCGATATGGAACAAGACCCCGAAATGGTGGACTCCTCAGCGACTCTCGTCGGCGACAGAGAGGGAGTGATTGTGCTCTCATACCCTGAAATGGATCTCGACACGCTCCGGATTCATGCCGCCGCCGATGCCGGCTATCTTCTTCTTCAGGGGAAAGGGGCCGCATTGCGGATTGATTCTCCCTCGTTCGATAGGGAAACCCTTGGTCGACTCGAACTCGACATACTGCAGGCCGCGCGTCTGCGGACTTCCAAGACGGAATATATATCATGTCCGAGCTGTGGCCGCACGCTGTTCGATTTGCAGAGTGTGTTGCAGGATGTGAAACGCGCCACATCCCATCTCACGGGCCTGAAAATCGGCGTGATGGGTTGCATCGTAAACGGTCCCGGAGAGATGGCCGATGCCGACTACGGTTATGTCGGAGCCGGCCCGGGGCGTGTAAGCATTTACCGCGGAAAGGAATTGATTCGCAAAAATATCCCCACTGAAGAAGCCCTCCCCGCTATGCTTGAACTGATAGAGGCTGACCGTAAACCATAAGTCCCTTCGGTGTGTTTCTATTGTAGATAGATTAGATAATAGAAATTAAGAAAAAGAATTATGGATAAATTGGAAAAAACTCTCAGTGCATCCGAACCTACATTGGTGGCTTTTATTCATGCGGCCGAAAGCAACGCGGTGGATGTGAAATATATTCTTGAAGAACTGAAGAAACAGTATGACGGACGCGCCCGCGTTATCCGCGTCGACAGTTCTTACAACCGACCTGTGATCGAACGCTACAAATTAAACGAATATCCGACCTTCATTCTTTTCAAGGAAGGACAGGAACTTATGCGTGAAAGTGGCGAAAAGACCGTGGGAGAGCTTGCACAGCTCATCGACCGGGCGCTCTGACGCACGAAACATATATTAGGAAAAACAGTGCTGCAATCGACCGACGGTTGCAGCACATTTTTTATTCCCGCTTTTTCAGTGAAACCTAAAAAAGTAGATGTGCCTTCCGAAG
Organism: uncultured Porphyromonadaceae bacterium; assembly: GCA_947176755.1. GTDB lineage: Bacteria > Bacteroidota > Bacteroidia > Bacteroidales > Muribaculaceae > Lepagella. The sequence continues at coordinate 35,426 of CAMWRW010000003.1, read as the reverse complement.
GACTTTAAAGAGTCCTGTAGAAAGTAGGGCAGTTTCTTATGCAGAATTTGGTGTATATTTGATAGGGAAACTTGAGATTTGATAGTCAATAATAAAAATATTTTAAAAAATGTTGAACAAAATTTGCAGACATTAAAAATAATGCCTTCTTTTGCAAATGTTAAACAATTAAAAAGATTAATTATGAAAAGGATCCTTTCTTATTGGAGACTATTGTTCGCTATTTTTATAGCAGTTGGTCTTATGGCATGCCAAAACGAAGATGATCCGTTCTCCAAATGTGCGGGTTTTGGGAATGTGCTACCTAAACAAGCAGGAAACCGTATCTCTGAAGATGAAGCATTGTCAATTGCAGAAAAAGTTCTTAAGAAAACACGTTCGACATACAGTTTTGCGGAAGTAAAATGTGTAATGTCGAATAAAAATACGCGTTCAGGAATAGATCACGACACGATCGCGTATGTAATTAACTATCCGAATGATGGCGGATTTGTAATTGTAGCGGGATCGCGTCAGGTTAAACCATTGTTGGGATACTCTTATACGGGAAATTTTACGTTTGACAATGAAATTGCGAAAGAAAATTTTATTGATAGAATCGATAGTTATATAGACACGGCAGATCCGAATGGGGAATATATCTTTGATGATCAGATGATGGATGGTTGCGTGGCAAAGATACCCCAAATTCAGTTTTCACTTCATCAGTGGGACCCTTGGGATAAATATGTTAAAGTCGAACATCCGGGTTGTCCCGTTGGCTGCGTGGCTGTTGCTACAACATTAGTAATGGTCCATTCAAAAGAAGAACTTAATTATCATGGATCGAAATTTGAGTTTTCTAAGATACTTAAAGGTCTAAAAGGGGAGAACAATTTTATCTCTCCCCTGAAATTCTCACCGGATCCGACTCCAGTTGAATTGCCATATTCATATGGCAGAGCTGTAGACTCTATTGCGAAACTAATCTACTGGATAGGAAAAGATGTAGATATGTATTATGATTCCGGCTCCAGCAGTGCACCCAGCTCAAAGGCGTACGCGTTGTGTAAAAACTTGGATTTCTCTGTACTCTCAAGCATGGAAAGATTCAATATTGATGAAATTATAGATTACATGGATGCAGGATGCATTATATATATGAGAGGAAGCGGCCCAAGTACAGGTGGTCACGCTTGGGTGGCTGATGGATATAATTATTGCAAGAATATCGACAATCCTGGTGAAAAACTTGATGCCTTCATTTACTGTGATTGGGGCTGGGGAGGTAAGTGCAATGGCTACTATGCTGGCCCTGTATTTTCATTGTCCGTTGGAAATGTGTATGATAGCATGCAATATTTTGCTGTAAGAAAAGAAGTTGAATCAAGTTTAACGCCTACACCTGCATCATGATGAAATTTTTGGTAATACTTTTATCTTTTGTATGTCCGATCGTTGCATTCGGAGAATCTGTTTTTGAAAATGGAACTCTCTGGAAAGAGATTAGATATGGAACGCCTGACGGAATCCTTATTGTTCACAGGTATGACGTGTTTATGCAGGAAGTGCCCGGACAAAATCGTCTTGGATTCTACGGCCATTATATAGAAGACCCGAATCTTGAGTTTCTGGCATACGTCAAAACTGAAGATAATAGAGTGTATGTTTCCGAGGACGGCACACAAGATTGGTTGCTGATCTACGATTTTAATTTGCAACCCGGGGAAGGAACGACGATTTATCATTATCCCTATGGAGGTTCCGGCTCAAGAGTGATTACTACTTATGTAGAATGTAAAGAAATTGTAGATAGCCCCGACTATCCCGGGTTAAAAATAATGAAGCTGGAGGAATTCGAATCGGAATCCGATCGTTCTTATCCTCGTTACGGAGAATGGTTGATAGGGATTGGCTCAGCTGACGGTGTTCTACATAATGGTAGATTCCAAATGGATGGAGGAGGGTCGCGCCTCGTGGAGGTGTTGGTTGATGGGAAACAGGTTTATAAGAATGAACCCACAGGTCTTAAGGAGTCTTACGAAGGCGATGGTGATTATTTTGAGATCAAAGGAGACAAGCTCGTCATTAAAGATCCAATAGGATCGCTTGAATGGGGTCTTTATTCAGTAGATGGACTCATAATCGCTAACGGAGTTGCCAATGGACAAAAATGTGAAATAGACCTTCCTTCAGGTCGTTCTGTGATACTTAAGATCGGCTCCCGATCTTATGTAATCGTAAAATGAATATCTTACCTACAATAATTGTAACGGAAACGGACGTTCGTCCGATCATGTCGAACGTCTGTTTCCTTGTTGATCAAATATTAACGTGTGTTCTGCCGGGAAGCTATCGGGAAAATGTGATTGTTTTGAATGAAAAATATTTGCTAAGATTTAAGGAAAGATTTCAAAATGATACTTATTTATGACCTTGTATATGCTACATGATTTTTTTATCGGGAAAAATATGGAATTTTTTTGCAGAAAGTTTGCAAAATATTGAAAATTGTTGTTAATTTGCTTTTGATAAAGTTTGAGTATGGTAATTTTTGTGTTTGCTTCAGGTATGGCATAGACAAATAGCATCATAAAACTTATTATTAGTACTAAAACCTGAATATAGGGTACGGATATCGGCCCCAAAAATAATAACACTAATAACAAAACATACCATCACTAACAATATAAACAAACCATTATGAAAAAGAAAATTTTAGGAATCGGACTGGCATTATTGCCGCTTATAGCTGCTTGTGACAACGACGATAGTAGCAACAATCCCTACACTCCGGTCAATCTCCCGACCACTACGAGAGGCTGTGTTTCCGACGTGAATAATTTTGCGTTCAAAATTACTCGTATGGCGACAAAAAATATCGAAGATGAGGCTAATGTGATTGTTTCTCCTCAAAGTCTCTTTTCTGTCCTTGCCATGATTGCAAACGGGCAGAATCAGGAGGAGAGAGCTGTTCTCCTCGAATATCTCACGGACGGCAGCAAAAGCATCGAGGAACTCAACGCCTTTTGCAATGCCTTGCGTACGCAGCTCCCTAAGCTCGATAAGCAGACGGTTTATAAGGAAGCCAATTCTATCTGGTTCACTCCCTCTCAGAAAGTGTTGACCGAGTTCAGCCGGAATGTCTCCGATTGGTATGGCGCGGATCTGTTCAACTCTTATGAAAAGAACGATAAAGAGCTTCAGGAGATCAACAGTTGGGTCAGCAGCAATACGTCCGGTCTGATTACCAACTATCTTGATGAAGCTCCGCGATTTGCTCCGGTTGTGGTGAATGCACTCTATTTTAAATCGGAGTGGAAAAAGAAATTTCCGAAGGATCGGACAGCAGATGCGATTTTTACAAACGCCGACGGCGACAAAGTCAGCGTTCCATTTATGAATAACGTCTTAGACTGTCCCTACTACAGCAATGAGAAATATGAAATGGGAGTTCTGCCATACGGTAATTCCAATTTCGAGATGTGTGTCGTCCATCCTTTCGCGAATCAGAATTTTGCAGAATTTGTAGCGTCGTTTGATGCCGAAGAGTTCAATGAGGCTCTATTGAGGTCCGGATCTGCCAAGGTGACGGTGGCTTTGCCCAAATTCAAGGTAGATTCCAGCGGCTCTCTGTTTAATATTGCCTCTGAATTAGGGCTGGATGAGATTTATGCAAGCGAGATGGTTGCGAATGAAAAGATAGAGTTTGAATATTTTACCCAATCTGTGAGGTTGGAAGTTGACGAGGATGGCACGACTGTAGCTGCAGCCTCTTCCTCTTCCGGTCTCATCGCAAATCTTGCGACACTTAAAGTGGATTCTCCTTTCATTTACATAATTCGCGAACGCTCCTCGGGAGTTATCCTGATTATGGGTACGATCAGCAAGTTCTGATTCGGAAACTGTCAGACTGACATTATAAAATAAAAGCAATGGGCCGTGTCGTGAAACATGGCCCATTACTTTTGGTTTAAAGTGAGATTTATTGCGGCAGACTCCATTCGACACCGTTTTTGGTGTCCTTAACATTGAAGCCGAGCGCAGCGAGTTTGTCGCGGATAAGGTCGGAAGTTGTCCAGTCTTTGGAGGCTTTCGCGTTGGCTCTGATCTCCATCAGCAGGTCGACCGCCCCTTCGTATGCCGAAGTGTCGGCAGCCCCACCTTCTGATCCGGCGCGGATTCCGAGCAGATCGACGAGCACAACGCGGAATGTCTCCTTTAGCCGGTCGATATCCTCGGCGGAAAGGGTGATATTGCCGTCGAATGCGGAATTGATGATTTTTGCCGCCTCGAAAAGATGGGCGATCACGACCGGCGTGTTCAGGTCGTCGTTCATAGCCTCCATGCATCGAGCCATGAAATCGGGAACTTCGACACTTGATTTCTCCGATGGCTTGAGATTCTGAAGGCGTCGGTAGGCGTCAAGCATTTTCTGGAGAGCCTTTTCGGCAGCCTGAAGAGCCTCGTTGCTGAAGTCGACCGTGCTCCGGTAATGTGCCTGAAGGATGAAGAAACGGATCACCATCGGGTCGTAGGCCTGGGTCAGGAGCGGATGGGAGCCGTTGAAGAATTCCTCAAGCGTGATGAAGTTGCCGTAGGATTTCCCCATTTTCTTTCCGGCGATCGTGATCATATTGTTGTGCATCCAGTAGCGCACGGCATCATGGCCCTGTGCGGCCACGCTTTGGGCAATTTCGCATTCATGGTGAGGGAACATCAGGTCCATTCCTCCGCCGTGAATATCGAACGTATCTCCGAGATATTTGCGACCCATCGTGGAGCATTCCAGATGCCAGCCGGGAAAACCTTCGCTCCAGGGAGAGGGCCAGTGCATGATATGCTCCGGGGAGGCCTTTTTCCAGAGTGCGAAGTCAAGAGGATTGCGTTTTTCGCTCTGACCGTCGAGCGAGCGCGTCGTGTTGAGCAGGTCGTCGATATTTCTGCCTGAGAGCTTCCCGTAATGATGGTCGGCGTTGAACTTCGTCACATCGAAATAGACCGATCCGCAGCTTTCGTAAGCATAACCGGCCTCGATGATTTTCTTGATATATTCGATCTGTTCGATAATATGGCCCGAGGCGTGAGGTTCGATCGAGGGGGGGAGCACATTGAGGGCTTCCATGTCGCGATGGTAGCGGTTGAGATAGTGCTGCACGACCTCCATCGGCTCAAGCTGCTCCAGACGGGCTTTCTTGGCCACCTTGTCTTCACCCTCGTCGGCGTCATGCTCGAGATGGCCCACATCGGTGATGTTGCGGACGTAACGAACCTTGTAGCCCAGATGGCGGAGATAGCGGAAGAGGATGTCGAACGTGATTGCCGGCCGGGCGTGACCCAGATGGGCGTCCCCGTAGACGGTAGGTCCGCAGACATACATCCCCACATGTCCTTCATGCACGGGCCGGAAGAGTTCTTTCGAGCGGGTGAGAGTGTTGTAGATCAGTAGATTGTTGTCCATAGCGTGGTGGATTCCGGAAAGATGTGTGAAAAAAAAAGAGGCGCACGCCGGCGCCTCTTAAATCGGTTTGGAATCAGTTGTTGCCTCCCTTGGTGTTGCGGGGAGCGATTTCGCCGAACTGAGCCTCATATTTCTTGATGTTATCAGTGAGCGCGAAAAGAAGTTTCTTTGCATTTTCGGGGCTCATGATCACGCGGCTCACAACCGGAGCCTGGGGCATGCCGGGAGCTGCGAAGATGAAGTCGATAAGAAATTCGCTGGGGCTATGGCCGATCATGGCGAGGTTCGTGTATTTGCCATCGGCAAGTTCGGGACGGAGCTGGATCTGAAGCTGATTCTGATTTTCTTTATTTTCCATTTTATTTCTTGTTTTTCGGTTGGAAGTTTTCGCTTCGTGAAGCGTGGCGGCCATTTCCGCCTTAGGGTTTGTATGCGCGAAGTTACTCAAAAATTTCCGTTTCAACAAGGGATTCCTCCTCTTTTACGTTTTTTAAGTTATCCTCGACGATGCGTCCGTCGGCCATGCGGATGATACGATGGCCCATCTCTGCCATCTCCGGGTCATGGGTGACAATGACGAACGTATGTCCGAGCTCTCGGTTGAGCCGCATGATGACTTCGCGGATTTCGTCGCGGTTGCGGGTATCGAGGCTCCCGGTCGGCTCGTCGGCGAACACGACTTTAGGGTCGTTCACCAGGGCGCGCGCTATTGCAACGCGCTGTCGTTCTCCTCCCGAAAGTTCGGAAGGTCTGTGTCCCAGACGTGCCCCCATGCCAAGCAGGTCGAGGAGTTCTTTTGCCCTTGCAAGAGCTTTCCCTCGGCGACTCCCTCCGATCATCGCCGGCAGAGCCACATTCTCCTCGGCCGTGAATTCTCCGATCAGCTGATGAAATTGAAAGATGAACCCTATATGGCGATTGCGGAACGCCGACAGGCGTTTGTCGCTCATATCCGACAGTTGCTCGCCGTCGTAGACGATCCGTCCCGAGTCCGGAAGGTCGAGCGAACCGGCTATCTGAAGCAGTGTCGTCTTCCCCGCCCCGCTCGCGCCCGTGATCGAGATAATCTCATGCTCGGGAAGGGTCAGGGTAATGTCTTTGAGCACATGCAGGTTGCCGTAGCTTTTGTTGATATCAATGAGTTCGATCATCTTGAGGGATGTTTTTGAGGGGTTGTGAGGCTCATGCAGACATGGTTCCCCATGAAGATTCCGAATAGGGCGGGGATGGTGGCCGTCGTGCCGTAGGAACTCCGTTTGTTTTGCATGTCAAGCTCGATCACGGCTCCGGCGCGTGGCGGCTCCGTGCTGGCCACACACAACAGCTTCGCATGCCGCATTCCCGCTTTGCGCAGGCGTTCGCGCACGACGCGGGCAAGTCCGTCGTCGCGGGTCGACCAGATGTCGGTGTAGACAACTTTGGTCGGGTCGGTCCGGCCGCCGGCTCCCATGGAAGATATCACCGGAATTTTTCTGCGAAGACACTCCGTGATGAGCGCAACTTTCGGCTTCACCGTGTCGATGCAGTCGAGTACATAGTCGAAGTTCCGGTCAAGCAAGTCCCCGACATTCTCCGGGGTGATGAACTCCTCAAGGGCCTCGACCTCGATTTCCGGATTGATGTCGCGGAATCTTTCGGCGAAGAGCTCGGTCTTTGAGCGACCGACTGATGAGCGAGTGGCGATCAGCTGCCTGTTGAGATTGGAAACCGACACCGTGTCGGAATCAACAAGAGTGAGCCGTCCGACACCTGTCCGCGCCAGAATCTCAGCCGCATAGCCGCCGACGCCGCCGACGCCGACAACAAGGACGCGAGCCTCCGAGAGATGTCGCACTCCCTCCGGGCCGAGCAGCAACTCCGTCCGGGAATCCCATTTCCCGTCGTCCATCAATAGCCCGTTTCGCGAAGCCAACTGCCTTTGAAGCCGGTTTCCTCTATTGTTTTCTCTACCTGCGCGGCATGATCCGCATCCTCGGGAATGCCGTGAACTTCCAGAACCTTGTCGGCTGAGTCAAGGTCGAGACTCCATTCCGCATTAGGGAACTTTGACTGCACGGCGTTCATTATGGTTGTCTTGCAACCTCCGCATTTTGCATTTGTCTTGAATTTCATATTCTTATCTTTTAGGTTATTTTTTTGTAAGACGAAGAGAATTTGTCACCACACACACCGACGAGAGGGCCATTGCCGCCGATGCGAACATCGGGGTCAGCAGAAATCCGACACCGTAGAGCGCCCCGGCCGCCAGCGGAATTCCTATCGCGTTGTAGATGAAGGCCCAGAAGAGGTTCTCGCGGATAATCCTGAGAGTCGCCCCCGATAGCCTGATTGCGTCAGGGAGCGACGATGGCCTGGCCCCGACAAGCGTCAGCTGGGCAACTTCCATAGCGATGTCCGAGCCGCCACCCATCGCTACAGACACATCGGCCTCGGCGAGAGCTTCGGCGTCGTTGATGCCGTCTCCAATCATGGCCACTTTCCGTCCCTCCTCGCGCAGCCGGCGGATAAAGTGATATTTGTCGGCCGGGAGCGTCTCGGCCTCGACCTTGTCGATGCCTGCCTTGCGGGCTATCGCTTCGGCCGTAGCCCGTCGGTCGCCCGTAAGAAGGATGGTCTCTATTCCCATTCCTTCAAGGGTCTTGACCGTTTCGGTCGAATCGGGTCGGAGCGTGTCGGCCACACTGAAGGCCATGACCGCTCTGCCATCGCGTTCGACCACCACAACGCCTTCGCCCTGCGACAGTCGGGACGCAACCGCTTCCCGCAGCTCCTCGTTTCCCGTGGAAGCCAGTTCCGCGCTGCCTGCCCTGTAAAGTGTTCTCCCCGTCCGGAACTCCATCCCCTTGCCGGGAATGTAATGAAATTCCTCGGGAGAGATCGCTTCGACGCCCTTCTCTTTGAAATAATAACAAAGAGCCTCGGCCAAAGGATGTGTCGACTTCAGTTCGGCCCCGTAAAGCTCGCGTTCACAGCCCTCGCCGACCACGCCGGTCACCCGCGGTTCCCCCTTGGTGAGAGTGCCCGTTTTGTCGAACACGACCGTGTCAACGCGGGCCAGCAGTTCGAGCGCCGTGGCATCCTTTATCAAGATTCCCCGGCGTGCACCCGCTCCGATTCCGGCCATGATTGCCGTCGGGGTCGCGAGCCCCAGAGCGCATGGACAGGCGATAACAAGCACGGATATGGATGTGACCAATGCTTGGGGAAGATGTCCCGGTCCGCTAAAATACCAGATGCAGAATGTAAGAATCGAGATCGCAATCACCGTCGGAACAAAAACTGCGCTCACCTTGTCGACAAGACGCTGGACCGGGGCTTTTGATCCCTGTGCCTCATGGACAGACCGGATAATCCGGGCAAGTTCCGTGTCGGCGCCAACTTTCCGTGCGCGGATGTCGATTGTGCCGAGGCCATTGACTGTGCCGGCCGTGACGTGGGCTCCCGGCGTTTTCTCCACTTTCTCGGATTCTCCGGTCAGCATGCTCTCGTCGATCGAGGTCGAGCCTTTCACCACCGTACCGTCGACCGGGACACGCTCCCCGGGTCTGACAGCCACAACGTCGCCCGGACGGAGCGAATCGATGTCAACCGTGCGGACCGACCCGTCGGGAAGCACGAGCAGCGCCTCCCTCGGTTGAAGTCCCATCAGAGCCCTAAGGGCCGCCCCCGTGTTTCGGCGGCTGCGGGTCTCCATCAGTTTGCCGGTCAGGACAAAAGCGATAATCATCGCCGCTCCCTCATAGTAGAGGTCGGCATTAATTCCATGGCGTTCGAAATAGACGGGCCGGATGGTGTTGAATGCGGAGAATAGGAAGCTGACTCCCGTAGAGAGGGCCACGAGTGTGTCCATCGACGGGCGACCGTGACGCAATGATTGCCAGCCGCGAACGTAAAAATCACGTCCGCAGATGCCCATCACGATTGCAGTCATCACCATATATACCCAGGCCTCCCCGGGAAAATGGATATGAATCATGCAGAGCGTGGCCAACGGGATAGTCAGTGTCCATGCAAGAACAGTTTTCCATTTCATTCTCTTCCATGCGCGGGCCTCCTCCTCATCCTTGAGAGTCGTGGCTTCTGCAAGGTCGGAGGCGACAATCATGTCGTAGCCCGCCGTGCGGACGGCCTCGGCAAGCTGTTCGGGAGAAGTCTGCTCGGGATTCCACAGAATGGTTGCCTCCTGAGTGGCGAAATTCACTTCCGCACTCTCCACCCCCTTCTGCGACTGCAATGTCGATTGGACCGTGCCGGCGCATACGGCGCACATCATCCCCGTCACCGGGAATGAACCTCTTTTCGCCTTGCCTGAATCCCCTATGTTCTCTTTTTTCATTCTGATTTTTCTGTTAAAGATGGCGTATTCTCCATTCCGAGGGATAGAGGTTGTTGGCCCGATTGCCGATATTTTTCACCAGGCCGAGCGGGACGCCGTTGAAACAGACTGCCACATATCCGCGAGGGGTCTCTGCAGGGAGACGGAGGGCTTCATGCCGCAGGTAGGAGAGGGCCTCCTCCTCCGTGAGTCCGACGCGGGGAAAATCGGCGGGAAAATCTGTCGACAGCGGCCATTCCGGGGCCGGAACTTCCAGTCGCCCTTTGATTGTGGTTGTCGGGATTCGGTCGAGAATGGGCCGGGTGAGTCCTGCGATATTCTTGCCGACACGTCCGGGATCGGCCGTCGGCAGGTATTCTCCCGGTTTGCGGAGGATTGCCGCGAAAAGACCCTCCCCGCGAGTGAGATGGGGCATGAAGCGGAGTGCCGGATAATCCCCCTTGAGTTCGGTGCCGATCGCGGTTCCGTCAGGAAGTTGCGCCCGACAGGATTCCAGCCCGAGTTCTTCGACGGCGAAGGCCAGATTGTCTTCATTTTCAACGGTGTTGAACGTGCAAGTGGAATATATAAGCACTCCCCCGGGTTTGAGCATCGCGGCCGCATTGCGAAGGAGCTCCCTCTGCAGCGAGGCGCATTGTTCGATAAGCCGCCGACTCCATTGGGTGGCCGCCGTCGGCTCCTTTCTCATCATTCCTTCGCCGGAGCAGGGCGCATCGACGGCTACAAGGTCGAACTGCTCGCCTCCCGCCGCAAGTCTTGAGGAGTCTTCGCGGGTCACTATCACTTCCGGGTAGCCCCATTTGATGAGGTTCTCCCGAAGCACTTTCGCACGCGCCGGCACAATTTCGTTGGCCACAAGCAGCGACCCGTCGGGAAGCGCATTGAGGATAGAGGTCGATTTTCCCCCGGGAGCGGCGCAAAGATCAAGCGCCACAACCGGACCTTTATGGCCTGTCAGCTCCATGGCTTGCGACGCCAATGTCTCATAGACCATAGAGGAGGGATCCTGCACATAAAAGACTCCGGCGTGAAGCAGGGGATTGAGCGTGAATTTCGGACGCTGTTCAAGATATATTCCGGATTCGCACCATCTCACGGGCTCACCTTCGCCGTATCCGGCCGCTGCCGGACTTCCCGCTTTGCGCCGATTGATCTTTATCGCCACGGAGGGAGACTCGCATAGAGCGTCGAAAAACGTATCGGCCGCTTTCCCGAGCATCTCTTCGATCATTTTTGCGAACCCTTCCGGAACGCGTTCTCCTGTCGACAATATTCTCTCCACTTCCATTATTTTTATACCGTGAAATTACAGATTGCCTGATGCAACTCCATTGCAAATATAATAAAATGCCCCCCAATCCCCAAATTGCCGGTGGAAGTTCAATAAAACGCCCTTTTTTGCGTTAGATAAAAGGCAAAACAGAATTATGGAACTTTTACCTGCCCTTTATCTTCTTCCCGTTGAAATTTCGGAAGCTCCGTCGGAGATGTCGATTCCAATGGGCAATTTGCAAATAGTCAAGGAAATCCGTCATTTCATCGTGGAGAATGTCCGGACAGCCCGAAGGGCTCTTCGACGCTGGCACCGGGATTTTCCGATTGACGACTGCACATTTTTCGAGCTTAACGGCCACACGCGGGCCGAATCGATTTCGGCAGCTCTCGATCCTCTGAGGCGCGGATTGCCGATGGGAGTGATGAGCGAGGCCGGATGTCCGGCCGTTGCCGACCCGGGGGCAGCCGTGGTGGCGATTGCCCAGCGGGAGGGGAGAAAAGTCGTTCCGCTCGTCGGGCCCTCCAGCATTCTTATGGCCCTTATGGCTTCCGGATTTAACGGCCAGGGTTTTGCTTTCAATGGATATCTTCCGATCAAAGAGGGGGAGCGACTCGCCGCGCTGCGCGAGCTTGAATCGCGGGCCCGCAAACTCGGCCAGACCCAGATTTTTATCGAGACTCCTTACCGCAACAACCGCCTCGTGGAATTCCTTGCAGGCTCTCTCCGACCCGATACGCTCCTCTGTGTGGCCTGCGACATTACGGATCCCGCCCGTGAGTCGGTCGTTACGCTCCCGGCTTCCCGATGGAAGGGGCGGAAGACTGATTACGACAAGCGTCCGGCGATCTTTCTAATTCATGTTCCCTCCTGATTCCCAATCTGAAAATGAGTAAAAAATTAAGATTCGATAATCATCCTCGCCTTCCTTTCGACGAACTGGATCTGAATGCCGGCAAGGCGTTCGATCCGGGGCGAGGGGGGTTGACGGATCTTGACGAACCTGCCTCCGCCGAACCCCGTCCGGGGCGGATATTCTACCTCTCGCTGGCCTCCGGGTCAAGCGGAAATTCCTGTTATGTCGGCACGGAGGAGGGGGGCGTTATAATCGACGCCGGAATCAGATCCGAGCAGGTGCGCGATATTCTGGCCGCAAATGGTATCCCGATGTCGTCTGTGAGAGGACTTCTGCTCACCCACGACCATTCCGATCATGTCAAATATGCCTACAATCTGCTGCGAAACAACCGGCATATTACCCTTTTCTGCACCAACCGCGTGCTGAACGGTCTTCTCCGCCGCCACTCCATTTCGCGACGGATCAAGGAGTACCATACCCCGATTTTTAAGGAAATTCCTTTCAAGATTGCAGGATTCGAGGCAACCGCCTTTGAAGTGCCCCACGATGGCAGCGACAATATGGGCTTCTCTCTGGAATATGAAGGAAGGCGTTTCGTGCTCGCCACCGACCTCGGGGCCGTCACCGACCGTGCCCGCCATTATATGTCGCGGGCTAATTATCTCGTGATCGAGGCGAATTATGATTCCGAAATGTTGCGGTTCGGCCCCTATCCCGAATATCTGAAGGCAAGAATCCGGGATGTCAACGGCCATCTCGACAACGCTGACACTGCGCGTTTTCTCAAAGAGATTGTCAACCCTGACTTGCGTTACATTTTTCTATGCCATCTCTCTAAAGACAACAATACGCCCGCGAAGGCCGTGAAGGCTGTTCGCGAGGCGCTTGAATCCGACGGGTTGACCGTCGGGTCTGCTCAGGAAACGCTCCTCGACCGGAAGGCCGACGTCCAGCTTATGGCTTTGCCCCGCTTCGATCCGTCGCGGTTCTTCGTGTTCCACCGCTGATCGGTTCTCCGGCATTAAGATATATGTGAGCGCGGGGTCTTACCCCTTTTTCAAGGCTTCGATAAGTTCGGCGGAAGTTATTCCCAGGCGCTCCATCTCTTCACGGATGGCCGGAATGGTCGTGTTGAAAAATTCCTGCCTCCGTTTGGCCATGATGCGTTGCGGAGCATCCTCCGCAAGGATGAACCCCATGCCGCGACGGGGAATTATAATGCCCTCTTCCTGAAGATCGTCGAATGCTTTCAGAACGGTCCGGCTGTTGACTCCAAGAGCCGCCGACAACTCCCTGACCGAAGGAACGCCTCCTCCGGGACTCCACTCGCCGCCCATCACGCGGCAGCAGGCATAGTCGACAATCTGTCGGTAGATCGGTTTGTCTGAACTGAATTCCATTAAACGGACATCTTCTTTTGCACTCTGTAGTTGAGAATGAACATCAGCAGCATGTACCCTCCGATGATCATGTTGACAGCGATGAGGAAACCGTCGGATTGAGTCATGCCGGTTATGGCGTCATGCATAATCTGATTGGTTTCTTCCCGGCTGAGGGCGCTCAGGTTGTTGGGGCACACGCCTGAATATCCGTCGTGAAACCCTTCCATAAACGCGGTAGACATGCCCCATATTGCCCCCAGAATCCCTATTGCTATCTCTACGCCGAACACGGAGAGAACTCCTTTCAGCGTCCGGTTGCTATGCGAGCGAACAACGACATATAGACAAGTCAGGACGCATGATATTCCGCCCATGATGTTTGTCAACTGTATGGGCCATGACGTGTTGGCTCTTATATTGAGCAGATCGACAAGATCTGCTGTCTGAACGGCCGGAATCATCATGTAGACCTTCGTTGAAATCAGGGGGAGCAGCAGAGTCAAGCCTCCCGTGACCGGAATAAAATAACATGTCAGGAACAGGAATTTCTCAAGAGACGTGGCGGGAACCAGCCGATCGACTATGCGCGTGTCGCCGTTTTTAGCCAGAACGACCGGAGCCATGTAATACATCAGCTGCAATGCCGTCTGGCTCATCGTAAACAGCGCCACTTGAAATGCCCCCGGCGCCGGAATGAGAGTGATAATGGAAGCGATCAGCGACACACAAAAATATATTATCATTTGTTTTCGGAGGCGCGGTCCATAATAATGACAAAGAGCGCCGATGCGGTTCCATGAAAACCGGTCGGGGTTCAGGGATGGGTTCATGGGCGTTTGGTTGTTATTGATTCTAAGATTCGTGCCTGGGCCGGGGAATGAAGGGCGCTGTACAGCATGCGCCAGTCGGTGCGTGTCGGTTCGTCATCTCTGTGCAAAGGGGTGATGGCGAGCGTTCCGTTTATCTGCGGTTCTGTGTAGAGGGCCTCGGCATCAGACTCGCGCAGATTGCGGAATGCCAGTCGCGAGGATACTTCCTCTTCTGTGGCCGTAAGCACAAGTTTCGACCTTTCCAGAACGATACACCCGTCGAAAAGGCTCTCGAACTGCTCGATGGAGTGGGTTGATATGAGGAGAGTCCTGTCGGGTTGAATCTGCATCCCGATAAGGCGGCGCAGGGTCTCGCGGCCTTCGATATCCAGGGCGTTGGTGGGTTCGTCAAGAAGCAGCAAGGGGGTTCCGAGGGCAAGTATGTAAGATAGCTGTGCTTTCTTTTTCATGCCGACGGATAGTTTTTTCATCGGTTCGTTCCCTGTCAGTCCGAACTCTCCAAGGTTATAAAGAAAATCGGTTTGTGAGAACTTTGGATAAAACCGGGAATGTTGTGCGGCAAAATCCATGATCGTTTTCCCGGGAAATTCCTGATTCTCCTCCAGCAGAAACAGTTGTCCCATCTCTCCGGGACGGTCGCTTGCGGGATCGGCGCCGTCGATAAGGCAGAGGCCCCGGGTCGGTCGGCGCAGCCCTGCGATAATGTGAAGCAAGGTTGTTTTTCCGGCGCCGTTTTCCCCGGCGAGGAGGTGGATTCCCGGCGCTATCCGTGCTGTCACGCCTTGCAGCGCCGGGGCTCCTTTCCCGGTATATGAAAACTCTATATCTTTAAGCTCAATGTCCATTGTGAATCGGGCGGATTATTCAACGGGTGTCACGGTGTAACCCTCTTTGCGCAGAAGTTCGAGCACGCCCCGGTTGCCTCCCAGATGGCCCGCTCCGACAACCACCATCAGCGATCGGTCGGCCATTTCATCCTTGAGCGTGCCGACCCAGTTGGCGTTGCGTGAGAATAGTATTCTTTCGAGTGTTTCCGGGTCATCTTGTTCCTCCTCGGCCATGACCTTAAGGATTTCGTCGATATTGTGATTGAGGTAAGCCTCGGAAATCCGGATTGCTTTCTCCTCCTCGCCTTTGGCATCACGCACGATTTCCATCAGGCTCTCGGCCTGCTCGGCGACAGGACGGTTGTAAAGCATGTCGATCTGGAAATCCATTGTTTCAAGACCTCCGACGGGAATGCCAAGCTCTTTGGCCCGCGTCTGCATCGTGTTGTCGATTCCCTCAAGCGGATTGAGCTCGGGAAGCACGCGTTGGCCCATCAAGACGGCAAGCTGGGTGGAGATCACCGACGGTTTGACGCCAAACATCATTTCAATCGGAGCCTGTCCGCCGGTGTAGTCATTCCAGACAACTTTTAGCGAGTCGAGCTGTGCGGGCGTGAGAATCTTGTCGAGTGTGCTGTCGGCGGGAGCCACCAGCGACTGCTGCATGGCCATCATTACGGCCGGATTGGTCATTTGTTCCATATCGAGTTCCCCGTAAAGTTTCTCGACACTTCTAAGAATCGAGGGGAGTTCTTCGATTTTGTCTACGGACGACATCGGGGCGAAATGGTGAGTTCCGAGGATATAGCTGACTTTGTCGGAGCCGTTTTTCTCGACTTTGTATAGTATCTGTGCATTGGATGAGGATGTGAATGCAGCAGCCGTAATCGCGGCGATAGCGAATATTTTCTTCATTGTCAATATAGGTTTAAGTGGTGATTCGGTTATTGTTGTAGTGTTGTAGTGGAATGCAACGGTGCAAAGGTATGCTGATTCTTCTTACTGTGCAAATTATTAACAGAATTTAATAATACAGCTTATTATTGTTAACATAGATTTATTATTGTGCGAATCATCTAATTTATGTTTAATAAATGTTAATAATCGAAGAATTTTATATGTTTTATAACATTGTTTTAAAAAATATAACTAACTTTGCATTGAGTTTTTCATGGTATTAGATTTTAAGGTTAACGCAAGATTGGTTGTCGGGATGACAATCAATTTTTTTTATGCCTGTTACAAAGCGTGATTCACACCGGAAGGGTCGCAATCGACAACTTGTAAAAAAAGCCCGCATCATCGGACCGCTGTGGGCCTCGGTGATGCGGGCTTTTAAGTATGTCTGCGAAATTATTTCTCTTTGATGAGGAAATGGTCGCCGGTTGCCTTCACGATGTTTTCATAATAGGCGGGGTCCGGATATCCCGGGAAATCAGGATAAACAGGCATTCCATATTCACTCTTTATGAAGTTGCCATTCTCATCGGTCTTTTTCTGATTTCCATCCATATATTTCACGAAAAGATAGATCGCCAGGTCGCGATATGCATTCGTGGCTTGTTCGGCGGCCCTGGCGGCCAGCTGGTTGGTAAGCAGGCTCACAGCTTCGTTGCCCCCCTCTTTGTAGAGTTGGGTGAGAGGGGAGTCGAGGTCATTGGCGGCTTTAATGAACTCGGTTTCAAGCTCCGACTGCACTTTGCGTATGTCGGGAATCATTTGCGAATAGCGGTTGTAAGCCTGATTGGCCACGATGTTGGTCATCCAGAAATTGGCATCCTTATCGAATGTCTGGATATCTCCTTCCTTCAGCTGGAGCGGCACTTCCGTAACCGAGCAATAAATCGGCATATAGACCGTGAAGTTGGTGTCGTCCGTGCCGAACCAGAGGCGTCCGCCGACAGGATCCGGAAGCCAGTCGCGGCTCTGCGAAACAAAGCTCCAGCCGGTCTGCTGAGTGGCGATTGCGCGTTCCATGCAATATTTCTTGCCGTCGACCTCATATTCCATCGGTCGCCAGCGATAGGGCGAGTGGTAAGGTCCGGCGCCCGGATCTTCAGTCATTGTATAGGGAGTGTCCTGAAAGAGGTCGCGCATTGAGTTCTGCATATCCTCAAGCGTCAGTTTCTTGTCGGGGAACACATAGAGGGGCATCGGAACGTCGGAATCGGCGTTACACCACGCGAAATATTTATCCGCTTCCTTGTTGAAACGGCGGAAGAAGCTCCATACGCGGCCGTCGCAGCCTCGGCGAGTCGACGCGTCATGTTCGCCGTAGACATCCGCAAAAGAGAAATCGGCATCCTTGCCGTTGAAATATCCCCGTTTGCGAGCGAAAGAAATCATATCCTTGGAATATTTTACGTTCTCCTTATCCTTGAGATTGACCTGTCGGATTCGCGGTTCGTTGGCATGGCCGCATATTGCGCCGTCGGGGATGCGGACTGCAATCCAGACAGCTCCCTTCTCGGCTCCCTTGCCTATCATCTCCATCACCCAGACCTCATTCTTGTCGGCGATCGTGAATGATTCCCCTCCTGAGGCATAGCCGTTGTCGGCCACGAGCGTCGTCATGAT
This sequence comes from uncultured Porphyromonadaceae bacterium, assembly GCA_947176755.1. Classification (GTDB taxonomy): domain Bacteria; phylum Bacteroidota; class Bacteroidia; order Bacteroidales; family Muribaculaceae; genus Lepagella. The sequence goes on along the minus strand of CAMWRW010000003.1, from coordinate 17,902 downwards.
GTCAAGTGCCTCGCGGGCCGTGCGGGCGCGTTCGAGCGTTATGTAGATAAGTTCTCCATAGTCGACGATAGCCTGACCCGTTGTGTCGGCAAGTTCTTTGCGCCCTCCCCAGGTCGATTCGCCGATCACGACCTGATGTTCGTTCATGTTTCCAATCACGTTATAGGTCTCTTTCACCTGAGGAATTTCTCCAAGCGGCTTCCCCGTGTCCCATTCCACGACACGGCGCACATCTCCCGCCGAGTGCTTGCCGGAGGGGCTGTGATGAAGGAATCCATAGAGGGTGTGGGAATCGGCGGAATAGGTCATCATGACCGAACCGTCGGCTGTCGCCCCCTTGGTAGCGATAAGGTTGGTGCAGGCCTCCGCATTGGGAGCCGCGCAGAGGGCGGCAACGGCCGCCGCTGTTAAAAATCTTTTCATGTTATGCAGGTTTTGAAATTCAGACATAATGGGGATAGTCAGCCTCCTTCAGCATCCTCGCGTCGCCCCGGGAATCGCCGTAGGCAACGAGGATAGCATTCTTCCGGTCGGGAAAGGTTTCGAGCAGGCGTTTCACTTTCTCCGCGCCGTTGCAGTTGCGTGTCGAGAAGCGGCCCGTGAGCCGTCCGTCAGGACCGATTTCCGCCTCCGTGGCGAGCACATAGTCAACGCCCATCGAGCCTGCCCAGGGACGAATCCAGTCGCCGACACTTGCCGACACTATGGCCACTTCGTCGCCCCGACCGGCTGCTTCCCGTAGCTTGGCCACGACCGACGGCCGCAGCAGCGTATTGATTCTGAATGCATATTTCCGGCCAAGTGCGTGAAACTCCTCCGACGGCATTCCCGCGTAGAGGGCTGAGAAGAGACGTTGCTTTGCCTTTTCCGCCTTCACCATTCCCAGCTTCCATCCCGCGAGCACCGGCGTGCAGCGCAACAAGCTCTCCAGCCATCGCTTTCTCCCGACCGCGAAGATGGCGAAATCGGAGAAGGTGTCGCGGCAGGTGATTGTCCCGTCAAAGTCAAATGCACTTATAATCTTTCCTGAAGGCATGATCAGCAATAAATTATTATGAGGAAGGAAATCATCCAGAGAAGGGCGCACGCCACGATGAAGCGGTCGCCATATAGAATTTGTGTCGGTCGCCCGCTCCGTTCGAACACGACCGCTATCTGAAGATAGCGGAGAAGAGCTGCAATCACGAATATGCTCGTCAGATAGATATATTCCGAGCCGAACCGCTCTTCCACGGCCGGACTCAACGTGTAGCAGACGTAGGCAACGATCGTGGCCGCCGACAGCATTGAGAGAACTTGATTGATAAACTGTATGTTATAGGTCGTGATTGATTTGCGGGTCGCTTTGTGGCCCGCCTCCATGAGAAGCACGTCGTCTCGCCGTTTGCCGAATGCGATCAGAAGCGTCCCGAGGAGCACCATCATTATCAACCACGGCGAAACCCATATCCGGCACACCACACCTCCCATCAGGACGCGCAACACGAATCCCGCCGAGACTATAAACACGTCGACGATCGCAACTTGTTTCAGACCCATGGAATAGGCGAGGTTCATGAGAAAATAGCCCCCCACGATTGCCCAGACCTCCGGGCGAAACCCGAACCATATATAGGTCAGGAAAATCCAGAGGAAATCAAGAGTCAGGGCAAACCCGACGGCCGTTTTCTTACTTATCCGCCCGGAAGCGATAGGGCGCCGGCACTTCTCCGGATGTGCCCGGTCGGCCTCCCGGTCGCGGATGTCGTTAATCACATAGATGGACGAGGCGAGCAGGCAAAAGATAATGAAACTCTCGCAAGCTCCTATAAAAATCCGGGCATCAAGAAGGCCTCCGCCGAAAATGGCAGGAAAGAACACAAAAAGGTTTTTTATCCATTGCGCCGGACGCATGAGGCGTAGCCAGTCGGAGAAGGATGGAATCATAAAATCCATGAATTTGCAGCGCCGGATGGCGTTTTACGAACGTCAAAGATAATAAAAGCGCGCGAAAATAAAAAATCCGTTCACGAGGAACGGATTTTTTAGCTTTTCGTGCGCGATGTCAATGCGTGTAGAGGAATCGCTTGATGCTTCGTTTCGGAGTCTTTTCAAACTCGTTGGGCATCAACACAATCTTTTGGATTTGTTCGTAGGGAGCAACAAGCTTGTTGAGCTCTTTCCGGATATTCTCCATTGTGGAATCAAGGTCGTTGACTCCGATCTCAAATCGGTCAAGAGCGGCATAATCAGGATATACGAGCGCAGTAAGACGGCCATCGCGGTCCACGACAAGACTCTCCGACACGAAGGGCATATTGTTGAGCTTCGCCTCGATCTCTTCCGGATAGATATTCTGGCCCGATGCCGAGAGAAGCATCGTTTTCGAACGTCCGCGTAAAAAGAGTGTGCCATCCTTGCTGCGCGTGCCCATGTCGCCTGTGTGGAGCCAGCCATCCTTGTCTATGACAGCCTCCGTCGCTTTGGGATTGCGGTAATATCCCTTCATCCTGTTCGCCCCCCTCACACAGATTTCCCCGGGAATGTTTTCCGGGTCGGGAGAATCGATTTTCGACTCCATGTTGGGAAGCGTCCGGCCTGACGAGCCCGGGATGAACTCTTTCCAGGGTGTATAGCTGATGAGAGGGCCGCATTCGGTCATGCCGTAGCCGACGGTAAAAGGGAACTTGATTTTGTAAAGGAAATCCTCCACTTCATGGTTGAGGGGAGCCCCGCCGACTATCACCTCCTCGAATTCTCCTCCGAATGCATCAATCAGTTTCTTACGGATTTTAGAATATATGAAGGAGTCAAGGAATGGAACGGCAAGTGTCCAGCGCATTGTCCCCTTGGAAATCATCGGCAGAATCTGACTCTTGTAGATTTTTTCGAGGATAAGGGGCACGCATATAACGAGGTTCGGCTTCACCTCGGCCATAGCTTTGAGGAGAACGCGGGGCGAGGGTATCTTGCCCAGAAGAGTGATGTGTGATCCGACGGCCAGCGGGGTCAGCATGTCGAATGCACAGCCGTAGGCGTGGGCCAGCGGAAGGAATGCCAAGGCTCGCGAACTCCGGAAATGAAGCATCGTCTCCATGCCGAAGCATACATTCCCGGCAAGATTCTCGCCCGTAAGCATCACTCCCTTCGAGAAGCCTGTCGTGCCTGACGTGTAATTGATTTCTGACACCTCGCTGTTGTCGCGCTCGGCATAGTGGATATTCTCCGATGTGAAGCCTCCGGGATATAGACGGCGGAATCGGCGTGTCAGAAGCCGGAGATGGCGGCGCAGTTCCTCTCCCTCCTTTTCATGGAGCAATTTGAAACTCTCGATCTCAAGCACGCCCCGAGGCTTCAGCAAAGCCTCGGGCTCGATCGGTTCCCAGAGGTGCTCGGAGATGAAAAAGAGGGTAGCGTCGCAATGGTTCACGATATGTGTCACGTCGACAGGGTTGAACTCCGAAAGAATCGGCACGATAATGGCTCCGTAGGTCACGGTGGCCATATAGATCAGCACCCAGTTCACCGAATCTTTTCCGCACAACGCAACTTTATCCCCCTTCCGAAGACCTATCGAGTCGTAGAACGTGTGGATTTTCGCTATGCTTGTCGCGACATCGCTGTAATTCATCGTCTTCCCGGACACATAGTCGGTGAGAGCAGGGAGATCCCAGTTCTCGATGAAGCTCTTTTCGTAGATTTTTATGAAGTTTTTGATATCGACTTTTTCCATACCCGAGAATTATTCCGCCTCGCAGGCGATTCGGTAGATTTCCCGGCAGTCATCCATCGAGAGTTTGACATAATTTCCGAGAGTGTCGCCCATGTTGCGATGGAGCGATTTCACCATTTTCTCGATATCCGGTTCCTCTCCGCCGAGCAGGGTCCGAAGGTTGGTGGTCAGGCCCAGGTCGTGATAGAAGTTCTTCAGATTGGATATTCCCTCGTCGATAATTTCATCGGTGTCTTTCCCGGCGGGGTTCACCGACATCACATTGATCGCGAATTTCCAGAGCTTGTCGGGATTGCGGCGGGCGCAGAATTCCATCCATGCCGGAATAATAACGGCCAGTCCGGCGCCGTGGGCCACATCATAGAAGGCTGAAATTTCATGTTCGAGTCGATGGGAAGCCCAGTCCTCGGTTTTTCCGACTCCGCAGAGTCCGTTATGAGCGAGCGTTCCGGCCCACATCACGTCGGCGCGGGCGTCGTAGTCGTCAGGTTGCAGACGGAGTGTAAGGGCGCGGTCCATGATGTCGCGCAGGATAGCTTCCGAATAGGAGTCTACGAGTTCCGTGCCGGGGGTGTTGGAGAAATAGCGCTCGTATATATGGGCCATCATGTCGACAACCCCGTAAGCGGTCTGCTCCCAAGGGAGGCTGTAGGTGAGCTCGGGGTTCATCACTGCAAACCGAGGGCGCAGGATAAAGGGATAGCGGACGGAAATCTTCTGATGGGTCTCCTCATTGGTGATCACGGAGTTTCCGCTTCCTTCGCTGCCGGCGGCCGGGATTGTCAGCACGACGCCCAGTGGAAGGGCTGCCTCCGGAGTGGCCTTGCCGCAGTAGAAATCCCAGAAATCGCCGGGGTAGAGGGCTCCGAGGGCCATCCCTTTTGCAGCGTCAATCGGCGAACCTCCCCCGATTGCAAGCAGAAAATCGACCTTCTCGTCGCGGGCCACGCGGATTCCGTCGTAGACATTCTGAGCGGTCGGATTCGGTTTTACCCCCTTGAACGTGACATATTCAAGGCCGGCTCCGCGCAGAGAGTCGGTCACCTCTTTGAGCAATCCGTTGTGTTCGATGCGGTCTGATCCGTAGACAATCATAACCTTGCGTGCCCCATAGCGGGCGAGGGCCGAGCCGGTCTCTTTTTGTGTGTCGCGCCCGAAAATGAACTCCGTCGGCGACCAATATGTGAAGTTTTCCATACGTATATTTTATGTTTAGAATAATATCCTTTATGTTTACATTAGTATCAAATTCCCGGGCTTGAGACGGGAAGTCCCGGAGCCTGTATAATAATAACAATGCCGGGTCCGCAAATTGTTGCGAACCCGGCGAATTTATGATGAGCTTTTTTCAGAAAGCGGCGCGAATCTCGGCTGCCGTTGCGGCAAGTTCCTCGGGAGTGACCCCTTCGAGCTTATTGCGGAAATCCATGTCTCCTTCATTCTGAAGCGGAATCAGATGGATATGGGCGTGGGGCACTTCCAGTCCTAACACGGCCATTCCGACTTTCCGGCAGGGAATAGCTTTCCGGATCGCTTCGGCCACTTTCTTCGCGAACACTGTCAGACCGCCTAACTCAGCGTCTGAAAGGTCGAAGATATAATCAGTTTCATTTTTGGGTATCACCAGCGTGTGGCCCCTTCTGACCGGGTTGATGTCGAGGAAGGCGTAATAACGGTCATCCTCGGCTATTTTATAACTCGGAATCTCTCCTGCTACAATTTTTGAGAATATGGTCATGGTTTTATGAATTGAGTTCTGTTGGTTTTGCGCAAGAACACTCCTCCGGGGAGTGTAGGATGAAAATTTGGAGATCGGAGCAGGGACGGGCCTATCCGCGGTTTTATCCCGCGACCGGATCAGATTTCAATCTTGATAATCTCGAAATCCACAATGCCGGCCGGCACCTGCACTTTCACCACGTCGCCTACCTTATGGCCGATAAGAGCCTTTGCAATCGGAGTCGTCGATGAGATTTTCTGTTCCCGAAGGTTCGCCTCGTTCTCAGTCACGATTGTGTAAGTCATGGTCATTCCGTTGCTCACATTCTTGATCGTCACTTTATTGAGCAGCTGGACCTCCTCCGTGTTCAGTTTGCTGTCATCTATAATGCGGGCTGAGGCCACGAGTTCTTTCAGCTTGGCGATTTTCATCTCAAGCATGCCCTGCGCTTCCTTGGCTGCGTCATATTCGGCGTTTTCCGAAAGATCGCCCTTGTCGCGAGCCTCGGCTATCGCTTGCTTCACCGCCGGACGCTGCGCTTCCAGCTCGGCAAGCTCCTGCATCTTCTTGTTGTAGCCCTCTTGGGTAAGATATGTTGCCATTCTTAGTTATGTAAGATAGTAAGTTGATTTATGATAGTGTAAAAGTCAGCGACCCGACACGCAGATGCCGGCTCGCCGTGTATGTTCAGAAAGCCGCGGGATTTCCCGCGGCCCTCTTTTCATGTCGCAAAGTTACCGCTTTTATTTCGTTTCCACAAATATTTTATTAATTTTGGCTTTTGAATCCTCTCCCCGTTAGGAATCATTAACTTTTAATCGCCCCCGGGGGCCTCTTTTTATGACTATCAACGAAGCTCAAGATGAAATAATCGAGGAGTTTGACGGTCTCTCCGACTGGATGGACCGATATGCTTACATCATTGATCTCGGCAACACGCTGCCCGAATTTCCCGAATCGGAGAAGACGCCGGCAAACCTTATCGAGGGTTGCCAGAGCCGCGTATGGATCGACGCCCGACGTGCCGATGACGGCACGATTAACTTTCGAGCCGACTCCGATGCACTGATAGTAAAGGGAATTGTGGCGCTGTTGATGCGGGTGCTCAACAACCGGACCCCGCGTGAGATTCTTGATGCCGACCTCTATTTCATCGACCGTATCGGCCTTTCCGAACATCTTTCCCCCACGCGTTCCAACGGGTTGGTGGCGATGGTGAAACAGATCCGCGACTATGCCCGCGCATTCTCGCTCCTCGACAAGTAAGATCGAGCCCCGGCCGGTTTCCATGTAACAAACCTTAAACCTAATAACTAACCAACCAAAAGCTATGTTTGCCAACCAACCGAAAGGCCTGATTCCCGCCGCCCTCTCCAACATGGGCGAACGGTTTGGCTATTACATCATGAACGCGGTGTTGGTTCTCTTCCTTTGTTCGAAATTCGGACTCTCGGAAGAAACCTCCGCCATTATCTATTCCTGCTTTTATGCCGGAATCTACATCCTTTCTCTCGTCGGAGGTGTGATTGCCGACAAAACTCAGAACTATAAATCGACCATTATCTGGGGACTTGTGGTGATGACCATCGGTTACATTATTCTCGCCATCCCCATCTTCGCCTCGCGCGAGACGGCCACATGGCTCCTCGTGCTCACCTGCGCCGCCCTTTTCCTGATTGCGTTCGGAAACGGTCTCTTCAAGGGCAATCTCCAGGCTATTGTCGGACAGCTCTATGATGATCCCCGTTACGCTTCCCAGCGCGACTCCGGTTTCCAGATTTTCTACGTATTTATCAACATCGGAGGTGTGCTCGCTCCCTTCGTGGCTCCGATGCTCCGCTCATGGTGGCTCGGTGAGAACGGTTTGAGTTACAACGCCTCGCTGCCCGCTCTCTGCCATCAGTATCTGTCGCTGACCGACTCCATGGATACGCAGAACCTCAACAACCTCTATGCTCTTATCACGGAAGTCGGAGGCGATGCGTCGGCCAACATCTCGGAGTTCTGCACGCGTTACCTCAACGTCTTCAACACCGGAATCCATTATTCATTCATCGCCTCTGTGGCCGCGATGCTCATTTCCCTTTGCATCTTTATCTGCACCAAGAAGGGCCTTCCCTCGCCTGCAAAGAAGGAAGCTCAGGAAAGCGTCAGCTACACTCCCGAGGAGAAAGCACGTATGGCCGGAGAAATCCGCCAGCGCATGGGGGCTCTCTTTGCTGTACTCGGAATCGCAATCTTCTTCTGGTTCTCGTTCCATCAGAACGGTACGTCCCTATCTCTCTTCGCTCGCGACTTTGTGAAAACCGACTCCGTTCAGCCTGAAATCTGGCAAGCACTCAATCCTTTCTATGTGATCGTGCTCACGCCTCTCGTGATGTGGGTTTTCGCACGCCTCTCCCGTCGCGGAAAGGAAATCTCCACACCCCGTAAGATTGCAATCGGTATGGGGCTCGCCGGTCTGGCCTACCTCTTCCTTATGATTTTCTCTTGGGTCAAAGGTTATCCCTCGGCAGAGGCTTTCAAGGCCCTTCCCCCGGATCAGGCTGAAATGCTCAAGACGGGTCCGTGGGTGCTCTTCGTGCTTTATTTCTTCCTGACCGTGGCCGAACTCTTTATCTCGCCGCTTGGCCTTTCGTTCGTGTCGAAAGTCGCTCCAAAACATCTCCAGGGTCTGTGCCAGGGTCTCTGGCTCGGCGCAACAGCTATCGGTAATCTGATGTTGTGGGTAGGTCCGCTGATCTATAACGCATGCCCCATCTGGGTTGCCTGGACCGTATTCTTCAGCGTCTGTCTGATTTCGATGAGCGTAATGTTCGGTATGGTTCGCTGGCTTGAACGCGTAACCCGCTAAATTGAACGTGATTATCACATAAAAAGGCCGGCTTGACGCGATTGTCAAGCCGGCCTTTAGCGTGTACGCCTCGTATTATGGACTCTTAGAGATGGAACATATATGCCATTCCAATCAGAACATTAAATTCCGTCACGCCATGTCTGACGTATATTCCGCGTCCTTGAGGGGTTAATCCGATGTCGCCGCGGATGACAGCCTCGCATTTCTTCATGTGAATTGTTGCTCCGAAGCAGAGACTCAACCCGAACCTGTTCATGACCCCGTCGTTCCCGTAGAGATTAAGGGAGGGAGTGTAGGTGGTTGAGTCGATCTTTCCTGCCAGACCGAGATTGAATCCTAACCCTGCATTTATCGATATCCCCTGATTCTCGGCCATTTCTCCGAATAAATAGCCTGCCTGAATCGGTATATGCGCAGCAAAGCGGTTTACATGGGAATTGACTGTCGGGGGCATACCCTTTTCAAGGACATTGAGCATGATCAGTGTTCGGCCATAATCGAGCGTAAGGCTCCCCTGAACAAACCAATGGCGGTCGAACTTATATCTGACGTTTCCCCCCACGGCCCCTGAGAATCCAAAGAAGTCATTACTCACTTTGTCGAAATGCTTGCCGACGCCAAACATTTCTCCTCCTATCATAGGCCCGAGCATCCATCCGCTCGATTCGGCTTGCTTCTCGTTATCATATCCGGACGCTGTTTCCTCTTGTCCGTCCGGGAGAGCTCCATACGCAGTAAAGCAAGCTGAAAGGAGATAGAGGACAGCGAGACAGAATTTCATTTTCATAGCTATCGGATATTTAAATGAGACTGATTGTTGATTGTGAATAAGGGCTGCATCGGTTGATGCCGGTGCAGCCCTTAATATTGGGAATCGTCTGAGACGGGATTATTTCACGAGAACTTTCACAACAGTTTTGCCTGACTTCACAACGTAAACTCCTGCAGGAACCGAAATGCTTTCATTATCGGAAGCAGCCTCGAAGGTGAAGCTCTGTCCGGCAGCGTTCGAAACATTCAGTTTCTCGCCTGCGAAGCCATTGACGATAAGCTCGCCATGTCCCGAAAGGATTGAACGGGTAGCATTGACATTGTCAACACCCAAGGGGTAAACAGCCACGACATTCGACTTCTCACCTTCTGCGCCGTTGGCCAGCGTCGGAATCACATAGTAGTTGTAAGAACCGGTGGAAACAACATCCGTGTCAGCATACTTGCAGTCGGCAATGTGAGCAAGTTTCACTGCATCCTTGCCATCCTCGAAGCGGTAAACATCATAGCCGGTGAGCTCGGATGCATCTTTCGGAGTGTAACGTATAGCATCGATCATCACGCCGAAGATATCAACGGAAGTGTAGTGGATCGCGAAGCGAGTAGCCTCTGCAGGGAGTTTCAATTCAAATTCAGACCATCCCTCTTCGTCAACTTCGATTGATTCGAGAACCTTGAAGTCCGCCGGATCGATAGAGCCTGTAGAATAGCGGATTTCAAGAGTTTCAGGTCCATACTGGAGTGTGAGCGGTTTCGCCATGAACGAGAAGGAAGTGCCGGCCACGAGTTCGGGAGAAATCAACCAGTCGTCGGAGGCTGAGCCGTCTCCAGGGCAGAATGCTATCAGACACTGTTCGCCGTCTGCAGCGGTCAGGTCGCCGGAGAAATAGCTGTCGAGTGCATTGGCGTTGATCACATTGAATGCGCCCGCTTTGAAAGCCATATTGTCAAGTTCGGGAATGCTATTGGCTATCTCCCAGGAATATACTTCTTTCCCATCGCGGTCTACGTTGACAAACTCGCCGATCTTGTCGGAGCTGATCACGAACGGAGTCTCGTTCTCGAAGGATGCGAATCCGGGGTTATATTCAGCGGGCGACCAGCTGAGGTCGATGCTTGAGCCGTTGGAATTCCATTCCCCTTCAAGGTCGGTGACAACTACGGCCGCACCGCGCGTCACATTGATGTTTACGCTGCGCTTGTTGTTCTGTGCGGAGTCGTCGTTGCCCGTGAGGGTGAACGTAATCGTGGAAACGCCTACACATTCTGCCGTGAGTTCAAACTGAGCGTTTGCCTGAGCGACTGTGCCGGAATTGAGGTTCTTGCTTGCCGTCACCGACTTCGTGGCGACAACCTTGCCGTTGGGAGCGGTCAGTGTAAATTCTCCACCCTTGAACTCCATGGGATTGAGACCCTGGTTTTCTACAGATGCGATCACGTCGATTGTCTCGCCGATGGATGCGGATTTCTGAGCTTCGACTGAGATAACCGCGAGGTCATTGTCGACAACGTTGCGGAGGTTATAGTTCTCCAGGATGAAGTGGCCGCCACCCTCGCCGAGAACTGTCTCGAACTCGAAGGAAACCCAGGGAATATTCTGGAATGCTTCGGGCAGTTTGATAGAGAAGTTCTGATAGCCGGTGCCGTGGTTAGTATCCGAGAGACGGAAGATTGTCTGATCCTCCACGCCATAGCCGGTCGCATTAAGAATCACATCGGCGATGTCGCCGCAGTAGAGCGAGAAGTCAAGCGTGAGGTTAGTGGTTCCGGTTGCGTTGAAACGCGGGAAGCTTATCATGCCTGTGGTTGCTTCATCCGCCCAACCGACACATGCCACGCCGGAATCGTTGATGTAGTTGATGCCGAACATTTCACCCGGATCGCCGAGATTCCAGCTCATCTGCACTGGGCCGTTGTAGATTTGAATAGGGCTATAGGTGAGGGTTGCATCGCGGAATGTCTCTTTCGCAGGCATCTCATAGAGCTCGCCGAGGGGCACTGTGATGCCGGAAATAATACCATATCCGTAGTCATTTGCTGCGACGATGGCTACCGTCTGGTTGGCCTGAGGAGATCCTGCGGGCACACTTATTTCAACTTCATAAACGTCAGTGCCTATTTCCTCGTCGATCGACCATCCGAAGATTGTATTTACGCAAGTGTAGTATGTGATGCCGGTCGGGGCTACATAGCCGCCGTCAGCGCCGATGGTCGGTGCTTCCCATGTGATTTTTGCCGAGAGGTTGTCGGCGGAAGCCGCAGCGGAGAAGTTGGTCAGTTCGCCCGGAACATCGGATCCGGTGAATACATTTACGAATTCAATCATACCCGGACCTTCACTCGTAGAAGTCTGTACACGGAGGCGATTGGTACCCTGTTCGGTCTGCACATCAACAGAAACAGTCTCTCCGGGAGCTCCTTCAACAAATGCAGTGGCTGCGGGTGAAGTTACTGTCAGTTTGACTTTTGTATCGGCGGCGAGGTTGGAGCCTGCGATAGTTTTCGTCGGAAGTTTGGCGGTGACAGTGGCGGACAGTGCCCCCTTCGGAGCTGCCACAGCTTCAATAGCGGTTGCTGCCGCTGCGCCTGAGCTGAGAATGCCCGTATTGTCGACAGCATAGTTTGCCGTGTTGAGGTAATATGCTTCGCCATCGGAGATTGCGTGAATACCGATGTAGTAGGTTCCGGCTTCCTTGACGTTGAAGTAGTATTCAGCGGGGGTAGGAGTGGAATAATCGACCACGGTCGGACCTGCAATCTGCTGAGTCATGGCTGCCGCACGGGGAGATTTGCCGATAAATACCTCATAGCGTTCGGGATAGCTTGCCTGTTGTGCGAACGCCACCATTGAGAACGAGTGAAGCGGGTTGACGTCAGTGATGCTCACAGGAGGAAGAATCAACCAGTCGTCAGCGTCATCATCGCTGTATTCGTAACGGAACACGGGGAATTCTCCGCCTGTATAGTAATTCCAGGAAGATCCGTCGGCGTTGCTGTCGAGAATTGTGAAGAGTTTCGATTCCTTCTCGGTCGGTTCGAGGCTGACGGGAAGCGTAAGGGGATCTCCGTAAACGAGGTCGTTGGACACTCCCGGTTCGGAAGTCAGACCTTTGCATGATGCGACAACCTCAGCGACATAAAGGTCGAGGTCTGTGTTTGCGGGGAGACCAGTTGCGCAGGAAGTCTCGGTTATATCCTTGGCAATCTGCACTCCGTTGAGGCTTACGGTGTAAGTCACTGCCGCAGCGTCAAGATAGCCGCCGTGAACACCGTCGGCAACTGCATCCCAGGATACGGTGCTGCTCGTGAGAAGCACGAATTCCGGAGCGCAGGGCACGTCGTTGCCGACATATTGACGAATTGTTGCGGCGCGACCCGTAAGATCGTTAACCGTGCATTCAAGCGAGAAGGTATTCATTCCTTCCGCAACCGTAACATCAAGAGTCACTGTTGACCCCGCGGCGGCGGAACCCTCGGAAACTGCCTCGTCGTTGGCATAGAGAGTGTAGTTGACCGAGCCGGTCAGTTCTTTGCCTCCTTCTGTCACTTCGGGCAACGTGACTGTCACTTTTCCCGAAAGAGAGGGGCCTTCGAACTCTACAGAATCGATCGACGGCTTGCCGGGAGCGTTGGCATCGACTTTCTTGAGTTCTGTATTGACGAGAACTGTAAACTCGGCATATCCGTCGAGATCGCAAAGCTCGGTCACTTCGCCTGTCGGGCTGATCAGCACGAGCTTCGACCAGTCGTCGGAGTTCGGGTTCCAGAGGTAACCCCCGTCTTCAGGACTGTAACAAAGACCGCCGGGATAGTCCGTGAAATAGTTCACCGATGCCATCACGGATGCTTCTCCGCTGGTCGGGTCGTAGCTAATGAGGTTTGTACTGCCGTCTTGCAGCGTCTCTATGCCGACAACATCACCCGTCTCCTGATTGTAGGTGATAGCCGAGCAGAGAGTGGTCGGTGCATAATAGGTGTATTGTTTGGTTTCTACGTTGTAAGTGGTGAAGGGACGGTCCTCCGTGTCGGAGAATGTCACTCCGTAGAAAATGCCGTTTTCAGCATCGAAACCTGCTGATGAGAAAAGCTGGTTGATGTTTGAATCGAGATCGATTTCATCGGCCTCAAGCAACTCTCCTGTTTCCAGATCGTAGACAAGATTGTATGCGCCCATGATGTATCCCCAGAAGGATTCATAAGCGTTCATATACAGTTTGCCATCTTTCTGTCCGACGGCGGTTCCGGTCAGGTCGCAGGGGACGATGTTTTCGAAACTTCCGGTCTCGGGGTTGATCCGGCAGTAGCCGAGCTGCGAGTAATCCTCTGCTTCATAGTAGGCGAGGAAGCCGTAGAGGCTGTTGTTCTCTGCCGAGATTTTTGCCGGAGATTTCTGCCGTTTTGGATTAGCGTTTACCGCAAGTCGTTTCAGGTTGCGGACAATTGTGAGCCCACTCCTCTTCTGCTCTTTGTTGCGAACAGCAGGAAGTCCTTTCACTTTCTTTCCTTTCGCCTCATGAGCCAACTTGACTGCATCCGTGCGCGTGATCTTTTCAGACACGGCGGGAGCGGCTATGGCTGAGAGACCCAGTAGCGTTCCAATACCTAAAGCTGTAATCTTTTTCATACGCTTCTTTTTTGGTTAATACTTATTGTTGAGTTCAATCTAATTTTAACTTACTGTGAAACCGGCTTTCTCGCGGTTGTGTGGAATGATGTTTTGCAAAGTTAGGTAATTTGGTAGGAATTAACAAAAATTGATAATTTTTCGGTATGAAATATTGCAAAAAATAAAATTATTAATTTGATAAAATAGCAAAATGCTATAAAGTACATAGTAGATATAGTGAATTTTTTAATTTGTTCTCCGGATTTTTTCAAGCCGTTGGTATTAAATGTTGCAAATTGTCAGATTGTTAAAATATGTTAAAATTTATCTTCAACAAGTTGTAAAACCTGAAAAAACGCATAAAAAATCCGCCGCAATCCATTCGGGATTCCGGCGGAAAGTATGTTAAATATAGGATTAGTCGGAGATTGTGAGACGCATCAGAGGGGCTTCGATGCCGGATGCCGACATTCCCTTGCGAGTCTCGATTCGGAGGCGGCAGCCTCGCATGTCGTATTCGATCATCTCAAGTTCCTCGTCTCCCTCTTCGAGGCGGAGTGCATCGACGATATCGTCGTCGGAAAGTTCAAGAGAGGATGCGAGATAAGACTTGAGGTCATCGGGAAGAAGATCGCCGAGGTCGACGTTTCTCATCACGGCTTTACTGTCGGAGAGCACATCGACATCCCATATACCCGGTGCGCCGCGCAGATCGGCATATAGCGGACGCCCCGCTCCGTCGGTCATGACCCCTTCGAAGTTATATTCGGCGGTGTCGAGGGGTTCGCCGACGCGGATTGCATCAGCGATGCTGGCCACGGTCATGGCTATATCGCGGTCGGCGTGATATTGATCCGGCTCGGAGGAAGGTTCTTTGCGGAGCGTGGTCCCTCCACAGCTGCTGAGACAGATGAGTAACGCCGCTGCTAACTCCGGACGGCTAACTATCTTCCGGCATCCGGATATGATTCGGCCGCTTGCGGAAAATTTTTTCTCTCCTTTCATAAAGCGAATGCTCTATTTCGTTGCAAAAATATCTAACGTGACGGAATTTTCAAAATAGAATCGTAAATTTGTTTTAGGTATAAAATAAATGTTAAAGCAGTCGGTCAAATATAACTTAAATCATAATAAAAGTTAAAATTTAAAAGGATTTATATGTTTTACAACATTGTTCTAAAATATATTCTCTATATTTGCATCGAGTTTTTCATGGTATTAGATTTTAAGGTTAACGCAAGATTGGTTGTCGGGATGACAATCAATTTTTTTTTGCGCTGATGAATCCCGCAAATCTATTATTTTTGCACTAATCAATCTATTATTCCCCTTAGAGAGTCGACATCCCGGCCCGACCGCTACCAACGTGTCGGCGTGAGGTCGCTCCGAAAACTGATAATCATGATAATTGCCGAACTTTCCGCCAATCATGGCAATTCGCTCCGGACGGCGCTCGACACGGTCCGCGCTATGGCTGATGCAGGTGCTGATGCCATTAAACTCCAGACTTATACTCCTGATTCTCTCACTCTTCCCGTCCATCGGGATGATTTCCTTCTGAAGGGTGGGCTCTGGGACGGCCGTTATCTTCATGATCTTTATGCCGAGGCCCGGACTCCTTACGAATGGCATGAACCTATTTTCCGGCTTGCCTCCGACCTCGGACTTATCTGTTTCTCCACTCCGTTTGACCTTGAAGGGGTCGATTTCCTCGAGTCATTAGGGAATCCTATATATAAGATTGCTTCATTCGAGATTGCCTATCTCGACCTGATCCGCTACGCCGCCTCGAAAGGGAAGCCGATGGTGATTTCAACCGGAATTGCCACTCCTGAAGAATTGCGGGAGGCGGTCGAAGCCTGTCGGGAGGCCGGCAACGACGATATCACCCTGCTGAAATGCACGTCTGCCTATCCGGCGCGTGTTGAGGATGCGGCTCTGGGCGATATCCCCCGTTTGCGTGAGAGATATGGCGTGAAGGTCGGTCTGTCAGACCATTCTCCCGGGTCGATGCTCCCCGTGCTCGCAACGGCCCTCGGGGCGACGATGATTGAGAAACATTTTATTCTCAACCGGGAACTGGGCGGGCCGGACGCGGCCTTCTCCATGACTGCGCCTGAATTTGCAGCCATGGTGAGAGACGTTCGGCAAGCCCGGGAGGCTCTTGCATCCTCCCCGCAGGGAGAGGATGTTCCGGCGCCGAAAGGCCGCGAGTGGGGAAGGAGCATATATGTATCGGCCGATATCAAGGCCGGCGAGGCTTTTACTCGCGACAATGTTCGCGTCGTGCGGCCCGGACTAAGTCTTCACCCGCGTCATCTTTCCGAGGTACTCGCCGGGCATGCCCGCCGTGACCTCACCGCCGGCTCGCGCCTGTCGCTAGATGACATAGGATGAATTTCGCAAAAAAATTGTAACTTTGCAGTTAAGTATGTGTCACAATTAACAGATCTGTTGCTTACCGGCGTATATGGCGAAATTTGATTCCGGGTGTCAGTTTTAATGGCACGCCCGTCATGCCTTAAAATCGGCTTTGAATCCCGTCCGGACAGGTCAGCAATAATCATATTTCTGAAACATACTTTCCATTCCGCAGATATAAAAAGGATATCATGCTTAACAACAAGTCTGTTCTCATCACCGGCGGCACCGGTTCGTTCGGTAAGAAATTCGTCGAGACCATTCTCGACCGCTATCCCGACGTGAAGCGCATTGTGATTTACTCCCGCGACGAGCTCAAGCAGTTCGAACTCAAGCAGAAGTATCCTCACGACAAATATCCGATGCTCCGATTCTTCATAGGCGATGTCCGCGACAGCGAACGCCTTCGCCGTGCCTGTCAGGGAATCGACGTCATAATCCATGCCGCGGCCATAAAGCAGGTCGACACGGCGGAATATAATCCAGAAGAGTGCATCAAGACCAACGTCAATGGGGCGCAGAATGTGATTAACGCCGCATTGGAGACGGGAGTGAAACATGTCGTGGCTCTCTCCACTGACAAGGCTTGCGCTCCGATCAACCTTTACGGCGCCACTAAGCTCACAAGCGACAAGCTCTTTACGGCCGCCAACAATATCGCCGGCGGGCGTCCCGTGAAATTCTCCGTTGTCAGATACGGCAACGTGATGGGGTCGCGCGGCTCCGTGATTCCCTTCTTTATAGGTCTGCGCGACAAGGGAGCAAAGGAGTTGCCGATCACGGATATGCGCATGACCCGCTTCAACATCTCCCTTCAGGCCGGTGTCGACCTCGTGCTATGGGCTATCGAGAACCATCTCGGCGGAGAAATATTCATTCCCAAGATTCCTTCCTATCATATCAAGGATGTGGCCGAGGCAATCGCTCCCTCCCTTCCTAAGATTGAAGTCGGCATCCGCCCCGGAGAGAAACTGCACGAGGAGATGATCACGCCGACCGACGCTCTCAACACAATCGACATAGGCCGCTACTACGCTATTCTTCCCTCCGTCTCCTTCCAACATACGCGTGAGGATTATATCGAGCATCATCATGGCACGCCGGTGCCTGACGGATTCCACTATTCCTCCGATAAAAATTCCGAATGGGAGACTGTCGAGACAATGCGTGAGAAAATCCGCAAATTCGTTGATCCCGAATTTAAACCCAGCTGAGCTATGGAACTTCCGATTCCGTATGGCCGCCAGACCATCACCGACGCTGACATCGAGGCCGTAGTCGAGACACTTCGCAGTCCTTATCTCACTCAGGGCCCCCGAATCGCAGAATTCGAGCGTGCTTTTGCCCGCTATGTCGGCGCTCCATACGCCGTGGCGGTAAATAATGCCACGGCCGGACTTCATATCGCCGCCGCGGCCCTCGGGGTAGCCCCCGGAAAGAAGGTTATTGTCACCCCGCTGACTTTCGCTGCCTCTGCCAACTGCATCCGATATTGCGGAGGGGAGGTTGTTTTCTGCGACATCGACCCCGACACAAGGCTGATGGATGCCGGGCGACTTGAGGAAATCATCAACGCTCATCCCGCAGGCACTTTCGCCGGAGTCGTGGCCGTTGACTTTGCCGGTTATCCCCACAATCTGGAACAATTCCGCGAGATTGCCGACCGCCACGGTCTCTGGATAATCGAGGATGCCTGCCATGCTCCCGGGGCGTGGTTTACGGCAGCCGACGGCGAACGTCATTTCTCAGGTAGCGGACGGTTTGCCGACTGCTCCGTGTTCTCGTTTCATCCCGTAAAACATATCGCCACGGGGG
>CAMWRW010000002.1 GCA_947176755.1 uncultured Porphyromonadaceae bacterium | reverse complement strand
CCCTTCCAGCCGGTGATGATCGCCTACACCGGCATCGTGGCTCTCACACTGGGTATGCTCACGGCCGCCGACGCCGCCCTTTATCCTTTCTGGGGATTCAAGATTGACGGGTCGGTGTTCCAATATTTGCGCTCGCTGAAAGGAGCGACGGCTTCAGTGTCGGGCAGCTACCTTTTCACGGGAATATGCGCCTGGATTTTCCTCTCGCTAATCTTTTTTTTCGTCACGTCGGGGCTGACAAACCTTAGTCTTAGTCTGGCTCCCCTTCCTGAAAATGTCCTTCCATGGTGGGGCTACGTAGTTGTCGTTCTCCTGCTTGCTGTTGGCGCCGGACTTATTTTCATATCCATCCGCGGGCTTGGCATCAGGCCTAACAATCCGAGTCAGGCTTTCTTTAGCAAGATAGCATTTCTCAATCATGCCGCCCTGAATCCGGGCTACAGCATAATATATTCATTGTCGCTCCCAGAGAAATTCAGCAGTCAATTCCGATTTATGCCGGAAGCGGAGGCGGAGGAGATAGTGAAGGAGGCATTCCCGCCATGCACGACACCCGGCGAACGCCTTCTAAAGACCGAACGCCCCGATATTCTCCTTGTTATATGGGAGAGTTTCGGAGCAGAATTTTCCAAAGCATTCGGAGGGACAGCCGATGTGGCCCGTAACATCGACCGGCTGGCAAAAGAGAGTATTATATTTACACAATGCACAGCGGGAAGTTTCCGTACGGACCGAGGATTACTCTGCATCCTGAGCGGATATCCGGCGCAACCGACCGACAGCATTATCCGCTATTCCCGGAAGCTGCCAAATCTTCCCGGACTTGCCCGGACACTCAAGAAGGAGGGCTATACGACCATGGCTGTCCACGGAGGAGACCTGTCGATCATGCATAAGAATGACTATTATCTCGCCTGCGGACATGACCGACTCATGTCGCAATCCGATTTCGACCACGAGACTGCTTCTTGCAAATGGGGAGTTCACGACGGTCCGGTGATGGAGCAGCTGACCAAGGAGATTATTAAGGCGGGAGCAATGCCCGATCGGCCACCATTTTTCATAACTCTTCAGACGTTGAGTTCTCATGAACCTTTCGTTGTGCCTTACGCTCGACTTGACAATAAGATACACAATGCATTCGCCTATACCGATGATTCTCTCGGGAAGATGGTCGAGCGTTTGAGGGAGACTCCGGAATGGGACCGTCTGCTTATAGTCGTGGTTGCCGACCATGGTCTCAACACATCCCATCATCCCGCCGACCGGAAGAGCTATTCCCATATTCCTCTTCTGATGACAGGCGGGGCCATTGCCGGGCCGGCCCGCATCGAGACTCTTATGAGCCAGACGGACCTCGCCGCTACGCTTCTTGGGCAACTCGGCATTGATCATTCCGATTTCATCTTCAGCCACGATGTGCTTTCTCCCGATTACAAACAACAGTTCGCTTTCCATATCTTCCACAACGGCATTCAGATGACAGATTCTGACGGGACCGTGACTATCGACACCCTTACGGGAGATATTTCGGATCCTCATTCGGAACAGGCTGTAAAACGTTGTCAGGCACTCCTCCAATATCTCTATTCCGACATCGACAAACGTTAAAAATAATCATGAAGTTCCTCAACTACATCCGGCGAACGTCATTACCGGCACTCCTCGGCAATATGTTGCTGATATATGCAATCTATTTCATAATGCGGCTGCTGTTTGTGGCCTGTAACTGGAATGCTTTCAGCGGCTCGCTGACCAGGACAGAAATACCCCGGCTTCTGGAGGGCGGATTCGTCTACGACACCGCGGCAATCTGTTATACCAACCTGCCATATCTTCTCCTTCTGCTACTTCCTATGCATATCAAGGAGGGAAAGCGCTGGCAGAATATTCTCCGGTGGATCTATGTTGTCCCCAACGCGCTGGCAATCCTGATCAATCTTGCTGACACGGTTTTCTTCAAATTCCGAAGCCAGCGGACAACAATGGCCTTTTTTTCGGAATTCGGCAACGATAGTAATCTGGGCCAGATAGTGGGGATAGAGATTCTTCACAACTGGTATCTCGTGGTGATCTATATATTATTTGTCTTTGCTCTCTGGAAATTGTTTGTGCGGGGGCCGGAGAAAGTGACCGATAAAAAATTGTATTATGTGTCGCAATCGGTGCTCCTCATATTGACAGGCTATTGCGCTATTTCGGGCATGAGAGGACATTGGCTTATAGGGAATATCAACCGCCCCATAACCGTAAACTATGCATTTCAGTTCACCGACTCTCCGCTCAATGCAGGCATCGTTCTGAACACTCCGTTCACTCTCATCCGCACGACGGGGCATGTGACCCTCACGCCGCCAAAGGTCTACAAGACACGCGAGGAACTGGAAGCAGTCTACAATCCGGTGCATTTCCCGAAGGCCGGAGTCGAACAGAAGCGCAAGAATATCGTGATGATTATCCTTGAAAGTTTCTCACGCGAATTTGTAGGCGGACTGAACGTTGACACGGGCGCTGCCCAACATAAGAGTCTTACTCCCAATCTGGACGCAATGCTCGATTCATGTCTCTATTATGATGAAATGATCGCCAACACCTTCTTCTCGATAGATGTCGCTCCGGCCGTGCTTGCCGGCATTCCTCGCGCCCAATACCCGTTTGTCAACTCGACATATTCCGTGAACCGCATCAATTCGTTGGCCACGGAACTTAAGAACTGGGGCTACACGTCGGCCTATTTTCACGGGGCGGACAACGAGTCTCTCGGCATCAAGGCATTCACTCAACATGCCGGTGTGGACCGTTACTATGGTTTGACCGAATATCTTGCAGATCCGCGCACGGGAGGAATGAAGGATTACGACGGCACGTGGGGAATATGGGATGAAGAGATGATGCAATATTATTGTATGGTTCTTTCTGACCTTCCTCAGCCATTTGTGGCAGGTCTATTCACGCTCACTTCGCATCATCCCTACAATGTTCCGGAGCGTTACCGCGACAGATTTGTCGACGACGGCGTGCTTCCCATCCACAAAGTTGTAAGCTATACAGACATGGCACTGGGAGAATTTTTCAAATCGGCCCGCAAGCAGCCCTGGTTTGAGAACACGGTGTTTGTGATTTGCGCTGACCATACGTCGGCCCAGCGCGCAGAAACCATCTACAAGAAGGATATCGGTAAAATCCGAATTCCAATCCTAATCTATGATCCCTCCGGAGAACTTCCGCGAGGCCGACAGCCGGGAATCATCCAGCACACCGACATCATGCCGACACTGCTCGGCTGGATGGGATATGACCGACCTTTCGTCGCGTTTGGCAAGAATGTGCTCGAAACCAATCCGGAGGATGCCTGGGCCTTCAACTGGAATGCCGTGCCGACTCTCGTGATGGGCCGATATTTCATGATGACTGACGGAGAGAAAGTTTCGGCACTGTATGATTACAAGGCTGACCCCGTGCAGGAACATAATCTTCTCAATACCGGTCTTCCGGAGCAAGAAAGAATGGAACGACTATTAATGGCAATCACCCAGCAATATGTCGAACGAATGCAAGGAAACGAACTTACAGTAAAATAATAACCGGACCCCAAAACAAGATATGGATACTCTGGAATTGCTTAACAATTTCGATCTTCAGGTCCTGTTATTCTTCAATGGCAACGGAGATTCGTTTTTCGATCCCTTCATGAAGATGGCAACCAACAGATGGACCTGGATTCCCTTTTACGTTGCATGCTATGCGTTTATGGTGATGAAGGTTGGCTGGAAAAAAGCCACGATCTGTCTGATAGCCGCGGCGGCGGCCGTAGGTCTGGCAGACTTCTGCTGCAATACGCTCATCCGCAAACAAGTTTGCCGTATGCGTCCGACTAACCTTGACAATCCCCACCATGTATTTGTCAATATTGTGGGTAATTACAGGGGCGGGAAATATGGCTTCCCCTCCTGTCACGCGGCCAACACAGTGGCTTTGGCCACATTTCTGACCTTGATGTTCAGAAATGTATGGTTCCGGGCGACTCTATGGTGCTATGTCGTTATCAATTGTTACAGCCGAATGTATCTGGGGGTTCATTATCCTGGAGATATCCTTGTCGGGGCCGTGATAGGCGCATTGATCGGCTGGGGTCTGGCCGTGCTCGTGGAAAGATGTTCTGGAAGCATCGAACAACGCAGGCTTGTTCGTAACGATGCCGTGGTGTCGCTGCTGCTTCCTGCTGAATTTCTTGCCACAATGGCAATCCTTTCAATTCTTGTTGTTATATGAACGAACTAAAGATTGGCTACGACGCGAAACGAGCTTTCTGCAACAACACCGGGCTGGGAAACTATTCGCGGTTCGTAATAGAGGGAATAGCGCGTGAGAACCCGCAAGATTCTCTCCTCCTATATACTCCCAAAACGATTGGCAATCCACGAATCGAGCCTATTTTGGCATTGCCAAATGTTGAGCCGCGATTCCCGGCAGGCCCCGGATTCAAAGGGTCATTATGGCGCACTTTCGGAATTTCTAATCATCTGCGCGCCGACAAAGTCGATCTCTATCACGGCCTCTCCAACGAACTGCCGCTGACAATCCGGGAAGCGGGCGTGCCATCCGTGCTGACAATGCACGATGTGATTTATCGACGCTTACCCGGAGGATATTCATTGTTCGACCGGGTTGCCGATGATATAAAATACGGTAAGTCGTGTCGCAACGCAACCCATATTATTGCGGTCAGCGAATGCACCAAACGGGACGTCGTGGAGCTTTACGGCGTATCGCCTGATAAGGTGACTGTAGTCTATCAAGGTTGTGATGAAATATTCCGAAAAGAACCGGCTGAAGAGGCTCTGGAAGATGTCGGGAAGCGATATCGATTGCCGGATCGCTATGTGCTACAGGTCGGAACGGTGGAAAAAAGGAAGAATCTTGAACAGACAATTCGTGCCTTGAAGATGTTACCCTCGGGAGTGTCTCTGGTGGTTGTCGGGCGCGACAACAAGGGATACAAGAAATACTGTCAAAAGTTAGCCTCCGAGACCGGAGTTGCAGAACGGATAATATGGCTTGAGGGAGTCCCATTTGCAGATCTTCCCCTAATCTACAGGCGTGCGGAAATCGTGGCTTATCCCTCGCGATATGAGGGCTTCGGGATTCCGGTGCTCGAGGGGTTGGCGTCGGGACGTCCGGTAGTGGCGGCTACCGGCAGTTGCCTTGAGGAAGCGGGAGGGGACGCAGCTATATATGTTAATCCTGATTCAGCGGATGAATTGGCCTCTGCCCTTCTTTCAATCTTACGCAGCGAAACAGATGTCGAGGGAATGATCCGTCGTGGTCTTGCCCACGCCAACCGCTTCCGTCTTTCGGATATGGCGTCGGAAGTGATGAAAGTCTACAAGAAAGTCCTTTCCTGATACAACCCTTTTTCCGGCGCGTCTGCTGAATAGTTTGATAGTCAGGAAGAGGAAAAGAGAGGGATTAAAAACAACGGGGTTGCGCCGATTGGCGCAACCCCGCAATATTTAGATAATAACGAATTACTTGGAGAATTTCACTGCTGACGTAGAAGTCATGACGATGTAGGCGCCGGTCGGCAAACCTGCTGCATTTATACCGGAACCATAGATGCCTTCGAAGAGGATTTTACCTTCCATATCGAACATCCGGACGCGCTCGGAGGGCGCAACGCCATCAAGAATGATCTTGTTCCCATCTATTCCGCGGAACATAACGGGAGCGACCAGACCGGGAGCGGCAATTTTTTCTACACCGGCACCTTCATCTCCCGTATAGAGATACGTGTAGGTGTCGAGATATTCAAGATTATACGTGTTGTCGTTAACGACGAATGATTCCTTAGTGTCGACAGGCTTCTTGAAAAGGCTGAATTCCGGAACATCCACCCAATAGGTATCTTCAAAGTTTATGGGATAAACCGTATCCTCGATCGAGAAGTCCGTGCGGTAGGTATAGTCATCGCGCGTCACGATAGTCGTGTGGTCGCCTGAATAAACTTCAACTGTTTCGAGAAGATTATCGTCATCATAGATGAAATCGGTGACATCCTTCAGATAGTTCACGCCGTCTGAATCGAGTGCATAATTCTCAATTCTGATGAGTTCGCTGTCCTCGCTGAACTCATCGGTGTAGATATATCGGAGGGAAGAGATGAGCTCGTCGACATTTCCGAAGAGATTGTAAGAGTCTTTTCGGGATATGCGGTCGAAGCTATCGAACATATATGTGTCACGCTGCACAACAGCTCCTCCGGGGAAGAGAGTGTTGACCTGGCCGAGATTTCCCCAGAAGTCATAGTACAACTCGAGATATGAAGTCTCGATAAAACTGCATTGCTCTATTGTTGCTCCCGAGCTAAGATCAAGGCTGAAGAGAGTGCGCTTCGATACCTGATTCTTATCATTGTAATCGTAGGTCACCTTGACTACAGGGACATATTTCTCGGGATCGCCCGTCATATAATAGTCCTGCATGGCAAGCTCCTCGATGCAATTGCCGTTTTCGTCGTAGGTGAAAAGGCGTTTCACTGACATACGGAGCTCCGCATTGTCCTTATGAATGATCTCCGAAACTTTATTGAATTCATTGTACTTGTAGCGGATATATTCGACGCCGGATTGGGTCTTTAAATCCTCCAGGAAATGGGTTGTCACTTCTTCAGCAGCCATTGTCGAAGAACAAAGAGATGCGCCGAGCGCTGCGAGTAGGATAGTTTTTTTCATCTGTTTTACGGATATTGATAAATATGCTGGTTAATTCATGGTCTTGCAGGCCCGATCGGTCCTGACAACGCGCTAAAATTAATAATTATATCTTATTTCCACAAATAAAAAAACGTTCCGTTGTGAGACGGAACGTTTTTTTATTTATGAATCAGTGAATTAATCCACCATAACTTTATAGGTTTTCGAGCCTTTTCTAACAACATATATTCCATGGGTCGGATTCATCACGCGTATGCCCTGGAGGTTGTAATATTCCTCAACGGCACCTTCGTTCTCAATCACGTTAATCACCGTGCTGAGCGAACCCTGCTTGCCGGATACATTGTAGATTCCGAGGTTCTCAAAGTCAAAGTCATCGGTCTGACTTCCGCCATTATTAAAGATAATTTTCGGATTCTTCAGATCTCCGACATGCGTGAAGGAGAACACATAGTAAGATTTTCCTTCAATTGTGGAGGTCGTAAGTTTCTTTCCGGGCCATGCGCCACCGAAAGAGTTAGCTTCTGTATGATTGTCATCCCAACAATACGCATAGACATCGCCCCAGTTGCTTGCACTATTGTCGAAGTAGACAGTGTATTCATAGGGATCGTCGGCGTTGCGTTTCGTGTAAGTAAACTCACGGACTGTCGAACCAACCTCATTTTCAGCATAAGCCTTGATTGTTGTGGTTTCGCTGATCGTGATGGGGGTCGTATAGCGAGTAGAGTTCTTGGAGGGAGTCGAACCGTCGAGCGTGTAGTAAACATTATCCGCACCCGAAACAGAGAGGGTCACAGAGAGACTTTCAGTGAACGACGTGTTGTTTCCGGGAGTAGCAGAAATTGAGGGAGCTTTCGGACCGGCCTGAATATCGAGCTTGGTTGCCGTGGAGCCGCCGTCGTAACTGTAATATACATCCTCGGTTACGCCGGTTATATCAGCAGTCTGGTTGCCGCCACGGTTAAAGATAATATTGAAGTTGTCGGAATCATCTACGGTAACGCTGTAGAAGTTATGACCGTCGATTGCTACAGTCGATCCGGTGAGGGCCTTTCCGGGCCAATCTCCGAAGAGTTTGCCATTATCGTCCCAAGCATAAATGTTGCTACCGTCGGGAGCCTCAACGTAAACAGTTATTGTAGCATTGGGATCAACTTTCTTATAAGTTGCGTTGCCCGTGTATTCGGTCGTGCCGTCAGATGCACCCCAAGTCACCGAAACAGACTGGTTGAAATCCATATCCTGACCAATCGTGAAGGAGGCGCTTGCTCCGGGGGCAAGTGTCTTCTTCTGATTGTTGCCAACCTTATACCAGCCGCTTACGGCCCCATCATTAAGAGTAGCCGTGACAGTGAGGGTTTCGGTCTTGAACGTACCTCCGTCGGGACTGAGCTTCACACTCGGGCGGCCGATAGCATCATCGGAAGTATAATACTGAGTAGTACCGGGGTCAGCGAAAGAAACAGCACCTCCGTGGGATACAGCAGAGTTGGCATAGATGAATTTACCGTCGGTGCCGACTTTTCCACCTGTCCATCCTTTGACAGCCACACGAACCTGACCCTTGTTAGAAGGAGCGGAAAGCGTGAGCGAGCCTCCTTCGGCCACCGTGTACTGCTGACCTGTTACGAGTTCGGTGTATGTACCTGCGGGGAGGTTGCTGAACGTACCGCCACCGTTTACAGCCACACATGCGAAAGAGTCATTCTTGTATGCGCGCTTGAAAGCCCATCCACCGTTAGCCTTACAGCCGTCGAACGTGTACTGACCTTTACGGAGTGCAGGCACAGCAGCACGAATCTGATTAAGGCGACGGATATGCTGAGAGAGGTCGCCGTTCAGTGTTTTTGCAACATTTCCATCGGCGGTGTATTCGCAGAAGTCGGTTGTGGTTACGTTACCTTCAAGATACGTTCCGAAGTATGCGCGTCCGGATTCGCTACGGGGAGTCTTGTTGTTTTCACCGCCGACATCGATCGGAAGACCGGCCTTGAATTCAACTTCGGAGCCGTAGTAGATACAGGGAATACCACGGAATGTGAACATGAACGCGAGATTCTCAGCCCACTGTGCCGTTCCGCCATTGAATCGGGTGCCGTCATTAGGACCGGGACCGTAGTCATGAGAGTCTACATAAACGACGTTGTAAGACGCGTCATTATAGTAGTTGTCCTGACTTGCCAGACCGATGATGTTACCGACGCTTGAGAATGAATAATGGAAGGGGAAGTCGATTACATTGAAACCGGAAGCCTGAGAATAGTCAGGTTCATGCCAACGTCCATTCTTCATCCAGGCATTTTCGCTTCGGGGTTTATCCTGCGTATCCTTCTCGCAGATTGCCATAGGGCCGACCGGCGTGTCGTGACCTTCAGGAAGGACCTGGCTGGCCCACCACTCGGGATCGCCGTTGAACTGATCAAGAAGCGCCTGGTCGCTTTTCCATGTGTAGAAATAGCTCGAAAGGTTGGGCTGATCGCGATAAACGACGCTTCCCTGGAAACGCTGGCAAACCTCGCCGAACATATAGAAAGGACATTCATTGAGACGTTCTTTCTTGTATTGCTCGCCAAGCGCCATGAACTGAGGAATGAATTGCTTGTTGAATGTCACGGGAGAGATATGGCCCGATGTATCGATACGGAATGCATCCACACCAAGCTTGATGAACTCGCCATAGCAGTCAACGATGTACTGAGCGACGTGGTCATTCTCCGTATTGAGGTCGACGCAGTCACCGGCAATCTGACCCCACCAACGGTTGGGAAGGTCCCAGTTCCAACCCGTGCCGTAGTGATGATAGTAGTTGTTGGGTTCGTACTGAGGATTCTTGAAATATTTCCAGCGCTCAGCATACTGAGCCTCGGGAAGCTGATCGAAGTAATTGGAGGAAAGGCGGTCGGGGTTGGGAATCATGGAAGCGGATACGCTCGCCTGATTACGAATCTCCTGACTGCGGGTAAAGAGGGGGTTGAGGTTAACTTCACCGAAGTTGCCTGTGTGCTGAAGCACAATATCAAGCACGATCTTCAGTCCCTTGTCATGGGCGGCCTTGATAAGATCCTTGAACTTCACATCCTCGGATGCTCCCCAGCTTTTTCGACTTTCATAACGGAGGTCTACGTTGCTGAAGTCCATCGCATGGTAGCCGTGATAATCCTCGCCGGAAGCGTTCTGCACAACAGGGGTGATCCAGATAGCGGTGAAGCCGAGAGCCTTGATATAATCAAGCTTCTCGATCAATCCGGCAAAGTCACCACGCCAATCAGGGTCG
This sequence comes from uncultured Porphyromonadaceae bacterium, assembly GCA_947176755.1. Lineage (GTDB taxonomy): Bacteria > Bacteroidota > Bacteroidia > Bacteroidales > Muribaculaceae > Lepagella. Next base: position 85,923 of record CAMWRW010000002.1, on the reverse strand, counting down.
TTTTTCGATTTTTGTACATCCTGTTTGTCCCAGGAGCACACATTGTTGGTTGGGTCTCCGTCATAGAAACGGGTAGTCATGGCAAAATAGATGGTCTCGTCGCGGAAGTCGGTTCTGTCGCCTACAAATGTAGCGGCATTCGAAGTGAAGGCCACTGCCGCTAACCCGAGACCTGCCATGAGTCCTTGAATTTGATTCATGGAGTTAGGTAATTGGGTTAAAAATTCGGAGCGAAATTACCTAATTTTTTTGGATTTTCCAACCATGACTTGCTGAAAAACATATTTTTTCAACAAATTTTACAAATTGAAGAAGCAAGTCCTATTAATATTAAAAAAATGGAATCAAGAATCTCTGTTAACTGGATATTAACAGAATAACGCGTGTAATTCCATGAAGCGGGCTAAAGTCGCCTCTCCATGTTTGGCCATCATCCGCTTCACTCGCTCAAGGTCTTTCTCCTCCTCCGGATTGCCTGATTTGGAGAAAAACTTATCTGCGTAACATATCAGCTTTTCTTCTAACGTCAGGGGGAGCATATCGCGATGTGGAAGGGGAAGGTTTTGACTGATGAGATCATCGATACTGAGCCCGGCGCCCGTGTGACGTTCACACACAAGCGCATGCCGAGGCATTGACAGACCATCGAGCACTGTCCTGCCTATTACGCCGTGACAAATATACGGTTCGGTTCCATGACAATGGATACCCGGAGCATCCGTCCGAAAAATGCCGATATCATGGAGCAAGGCAGCCTCCACAACAAATTCGCGGTCAACGTCAAGTCCGCGTCGGTCGACACATTCCATAGCCTTGCGAGCCACATGGAGAGAATGTGTCAGGAGCAGGTCGCGCAGCTCGCCCGCGGGATAATACTTGTCGATTATCTCCACGCTGCGGCTCACGGCCTGCTCCGGCAATTCTAATTTCTGAAGATTCAATTCTTACTCGGCTACTTCAATCACTTCGCACCATCCGTGGGTGTCGGGAAGTTCGCCATCCTGAATTCCGCGAAGGTGATTGTAAAGAGCTGTGATTTTCGGGCCGGCCTCGCCGTTGCCATAATTGAAACTCTTCTTATTGTCAAGGTCGTAGATTTCTCCGATGGCTGTGCAGACTGCTGCCGTGCCACATGTTCCGACCTCTTCGAACGTGTCAAGTTCCTCATAGGGGATTTCACGACGCTCTACCTTCATTCCAAGGTCTTCCGCAATCTGACGGAGGCTCTTGTTCGTGATCGAGGGAAGCACGGTTGCACTGTTCGGAGTGACATAAGCGTTTTCCTTGATGCCGAAGAAGTTGGCTGCACCACATTCATCAAGATACTTCTTATCCTTGGGGTCAAGATAGAGCATCACGGAGTAACCGAGATCGTGAGCCTTCTGACCGGCATTGAGAGATGCGGCATAGTTACCGCCGATCTTGATTGCGCCTGTTCCTTTCGGAGCGACACGGTCATAGTCGCGGGAAAGACAAACGCGGGTCGGTTTAAATCCCTCTTTGAAGTAAGGTCCGACAGGGGTGGCGAGCATTATCACCATATATTCGGAGGCGGGACTTACGCCGATTTTCGGGCTGATACCGATTTCAAGCGGGCGGATATAGAGGGAAGCTCCGGAACCGTAGGGAGGAACGAAGCGGGCGTTAAGCTCAACGACTTTACGAACCATCTCCTCGAAGATTTCAACGGGGAGGGGCTCCATGCTTATGCCAAGGGCACTGTCACGGAAACGCTTAGCGTTTTCGTCCATACGGAAGACGCGGATCTTACCGTCTTTACCGCGGAAGGCTTTCAGGCCTTCGAAAATTTCCTGGCTATAATGGAGGCAGGAAGCTGCAATGTGAAGAGGCACATATTCTGAGTCGCTTACTTCAATCGGGCCCCATTTGCCGTCCTGGAATGTGCAACGAACGTTGAAATCGGTCTTTACGTAACCGAAGGGGAGCGAGCCCCAATCAATGTCGGGTGTGTTCATGACTTTTAGTGTTTGTCGGTATTCTGTTTGATTTAGGTTGAACCGTGTCTTAAACTGCCACCTTGCAGGTGATGTCGCCGATTTTCACGATGTATACTCCATGAGCCGGGAGGGATAGTTGGGAGCTTCCGGCGGGGAGCGTTTCGCTATTGACGAGGCGTCCGAGGATAGTGAATACTTTGATCTGGACGGGATGATTGGATGTGACGATGATTGTCCCTGAAGCCGACTTTATCTCCAACTCCGTCTCTTTAATCACTTGCTTAGCATCCGTGCGCTCAGTTTTGACCGGACCCCATACAGGGGCGGCCATCACCGGGGTCACAGCTGCACAAGTGGCCATGACAAGAGCGGTCAGAAGTCGCAAGCAGGGTTTCATTATCATCCGCAAGGTTTTGCTCCGTAAAATTACAAAAAATTCAATTATCAGCGCACTTTCTTCCCTAATTTTTATCCGGCATGTATAAATTAATAAAAATGATTGCACACTCCCTTGCGGGAATGTGCAATCCTATTAGTATTATCTTAATTCGGCAGTATTGCCGAGGCGCGATCAACCTTTCTTTTCGGCCTTCTGGAGCTGCTCTTTAAGAGCCTGGAGGGCGTCGAGGTCGCCGAGAGTAGTCTTCTCGATTGCGGGAGCCGATACAGCTTCTGCTGCGGGCTTCTTGTCGCGACGAGGAGCTTTCTCACGACGCTCAGCCTTGGTTGCATCTTCAGCGATGCGGCTGTGGCTGAGAATGATGCGCTTGCTGTCTTTGTTGAACTCGATAACCTTGAAGGGAAGTTTATCGTTGAGCTGAGCCTGCGTGCCATCTTCCTTTACGAGGTGCTTGGGAGTTGCGAAACCTTCAACACCACCTTCAAGAGCTACAACTGCACCCTTGTCGAGAACTTCGATGATCGTACCCTCATGAATCGAACCAACGGTGAATGTACCTTCGAACTCATCCCAGGGATTTTCTTCGAGCTGCTTGTGACCGAGGCTGAGACGACGGTTGCCCTTGTCGATTTCGAGCACCTGCACTTCAATGTCATTGCCAATCTGAGTGAACTCGCTGGGGTGTTTGATTTTCTTAGTCCAGGAGAGGTCGGAGATATGGATCAGACCGTCTACACCCTCCTCGATTTCAACAAACACTCCGAAGTGAGTGAAGTTGCGGACCTTTGCAGTGTGGCGAGAGCCGATAGCATATTTCTCTTCAATGTTCTCCCAGGGATCAGCCTTGAGCTGCTTGAGGCCGAGGCTCATCTTGCGCTCGTCGCGGTCGAGAGTGAGGACAACAGCCTCAACTTCGTCGCCGGCTTTGAGGAAATCCTGAGCGCTGCGGAGATGCTGGCTCCAGCTCATTTCGCTGACATGGATAAGGCCTTCAACACCGGGCTGAACCTCTACGAATGCGCCATAGTCGGTCATAACGACAACGCGGCCCTTAACGTGGTCACCAACCTTGAGGTCAGCGTCAAGGTTATCCCAGGGATGGGGTTCGAGCTGCTTGATACCGAGGGCGATGCGCTTCTTCTCGTTGTCAAAGTCGAGGATAACGACCTTGATGTCCTGATCGAGCTCCACAACTTCGTGGGGATCGGAAACGCGGCCCCAGCTGAGGTCGGTGATATGAACGAGACCGTCAACGCCACCGAGGTCAACAAACACACCGTAGGCAGTGATGTTCTTGACTTTTCCTTCGAGCACCTGACCCTTTTCGAGCTTGGAGATAATCTCCTTCTTCTGCTGCTCGAGCTCGGCCTCGATGAGAGCCTTGTGGCTGACAACCACATTCTTATATTCCTGATTGATTTTCACGACCTTGAATTCCATCGTTTTGTCAACGAATACATCGTAGTCGCGGATGGGGCGAACATCGATCTGCGAACCGGGGAGGAAGGCTTCGATGCCGAACACGTCGACAATCATACCGCCCTTCGTGCGGCTCTTAACGTAACCCTTGATAACTTCATCTTTCTCGAGAGCCTCGTTGACACGATCCCAGCTGCGGGTCTGACAAGCTTTCTTGTGGGAAAGACGAAGCTGGCCGTTTTTATCTTCAAGGGTCTCAATGTAAACTTCCACTTCATCGCCAACCTTGAGGTCGGGATTATAGCGGAATTCGCTTACGGGAATGATGGCGTCGGACTTCATGCCGATATCGACACGCACTTCGCGCTTGCTGATCGATTTCACGGTTCCGTTCACCACTTCGTTCTCTTTGGCGGTCTTCAAGGACTCGTCATAAGTGTTCTGAAGTTCTTCACGGCTCTTGGAGCCTGCGGTTGTGCCATTCTCGTATGCATCCCAATCAAAATCAGCGATCGGGCTAACAATTTTTTCAGACATTAAATGTCAAAGATTCTTATTGTCGGGAAAAATCGTCGGAGCCCGTTCTTCCTGACGGGTTAGTCTTTTTAATTCAGCTTACGGCGCTCCGATCCATAAGCGGCACAAAAATACTGCTTTATTTCTGATTTTGCAAATTTTTCACCGCTAACTGCACGAATTTCCGTTTTTTTAGCTACTTTTGCATTCATTGGTTCTCCCCTATTGGCCGGAGACATCAGAAAACTCTTCTCTGCCCGGATTTATTTTCCGTTTATTCATTAATTAATAAAAAATATGAAAAAGCTGATTTTACAGACACTGATGGCGGCTGTCGTTCTCCTTCTGGCTGCCTGCTCGGGAGGAGCCGATGCCGTCTCCAAAAAAATCGACAATCACGAGAAACTTTCTCAGGAGGATTACTCCGTGATAATTGATTATGTCGAGGATGCTTTCAACTCCCTCTCCGAGCTTACCACAAAATATGGCAATCAGCCCAATCAGCTCCGCGAGGAGGCTGAAAAACTTGAAAAAAAGTATTCTCACATTGATCAGTTTACCCAGACCATAATCTCGGCTTCTGACCTTGACGAAAAGAATCAGAAGAAACTGGAAAATCTTCAAGGCATCATCCTAAAGGCGATGGGGATAAATCCGGAAACGATGCGCACCGCTGGCAATCCTCAGATTGAAGTGCCCGCTCCTGCTGAAGATTCCGCTCCCGAGCTAAAGGCTCCAAAGGACCTTCCCGACACTCTTCGTTGATTTTATACTGAATGACAATAAATAATAGCGTGAGCTGCAACCCAATGCAACTCACGCTATTATTTATTGTCATTCTATTTTTCTATTTTATCATATTCCGATTCGTGTCAGGACGCTTTCAAGATTGATTGCAGCCGCTGCGTTCTCCTTAATAAAATAATAGAGTTCGGCGAAGGGATGAAGCTCGCCCTCCTCATGACGGTCGGGTTCGCCGGAATATTCGGCAATCTCCTTTGCGATTTGCTTTCGGGCCGATGCGTTATCGTGGCCTGCTGAAACGGGGAAAAGTTCAGAAGTTGAACCTGTGAGATCCTCCTCAGCGGAAAACATCTGACAGTTTGCCACAAATCGGAAGGAATCATCGATAAGCTCGGGCCAGAGCGTGATGTCGATACGGTTCTGCATAGAGTCGAGGGCGAGACTTGTTTGCGAGGCGGACTGAAGAAGCCGTTTGACTGCCGAACGACTGCTCGTATCGAACGCAAGGCCGGAGGGCGCGAAGAGTTCCCTCATGTCGGAGAACTTGAAATCAGGATTATATTTTGAATCGGCTGTCCGGTCAGCTTTCGGAGTTGTCACGGCATAACAATAAGCCAAGAACGTGTTGAGAGTATGAAGCAAGACAGGAATGGTTTTCTCAAGTTTCTCCTTCTCAAGTTCGAAATGAGCCTTGCGTTGTTTTTCTATTTCGGATTCGACGTCAATTTCCGATTTCATTGATCCGACAGCGTTAAGGAAGAAACCGAGGAACACCAAACCGCACATTACCTCGACAGCCGTGACGGCCTGCGCCCAACCGTGGGCAGGCGTATAGTCACCGAATCCGAGGGTGGTGATGGTGACTATCGAGTAGTAAAGCCATGATCCGTAATCCGTGGCGGCGCCATCGGGAATTCGAAACTGCGTATCGGGAAGCGCCCAGTATATAAGGGCAAAAAGCGGAGTAATCGCCACATACAGTCCGATCCAGACAATCGGACGAATATTGCTGACCTGATGAAAGAAATGTCGGATACGGTCGGAAATAGAAATGCTCATATTGATTTGTTTTTAAAATTAACAAACCAATATGAGCATTAGTTGAAAACAACAGGGTATTATTACTTATCGGTTAATCCATATCGCCGTCACTATAACCGCCTCCTGTGTCGAGGGGTTCCTGCTGACGGTTGTTTCGTTTCGCTTTCATGTTTCCGAAAGAGTATTTGATAGTGAGCCGAAGAGTGCGTCCACCGCGCCAACGCTCGGAGTATTGTTCATAATTGTCGCCGATAGTCGTATTTTTCATTCGACGAGAGTCAAAGAGGTCACGACAGTTCAACGAGAAAGACCAGTCGCCGAAAGTCTTTCTCAAGCCAAGGTCAACGCTCCAACCACCCTGACGCGAGCCCTGGGCAGTTTTTTGGCCGGAGGCATAACGTCCGGTTGCTTGAAAGGCGAGTTGCCAAGGGAGCTTAACGTTGGCCATCATCCGGGCATCCCAGGCGAAGCCGCTCTGAGCGCCTCTGCCGAGCGACACAGTATTGCCTTCACGCGAAAGGAAGGAGTAATTCCATGCAGAGATATGATTCTGATAGAGATTGACAGTGGTCGTAAGATCAAGCCATCCGCGGAAGAGATTATTTTTCGCCACGATTTCGACACCGCTGTTTGTCTCGGAGGCCACATTGGCCCATGTCGACCACATTATATCGGCATCCATATAGGAGAGCCGGTTGATCATATTATCGGCCGTGCGGAGATATGCTGAAACGGAGAGCATGTGATAGGTCCAGCTTTTGAGGTAATTCACCTCGAAAGAATTGGAGTATTGAGGCTGGAGCTCCGGATTTCCATAGGAGTAGGAAGTCGGGTCGGAGGTGTCAAGGAAGGAGTTAAGCTGCCCTCCCCAGGGTCGGCGAATGCGGCGGGTGTAGTTAAGCTGCAGTTCGTTGTCGTAAGGAAGAGCCAGAGAGAGATAGAGAGAGGGGAAAAGGGCGAAGTTGTTTTTACGGTACATCGGGACCTCGGCTTCTGTCTGACCATATCCGAGAGATTTGGTGCGGACCTGCCATGCTTCGGCACGCAGACCACCGGAATAGCTGAAATTACGGACACTTCCGCCGAGCATAAAATAGGCCGCAGAGATATCATTATGATAGATGAATCTATTGTAAAGATTTTCAGCTAGCTTCGCATCGGCCTCTATCGTGCCGACCCAGGATGTGTTGGGGGTATTTTCGAGAGAATAATTACCGTTATAACCGGCTTCAAGCTTAAGATAACGGTTAAACGTGTTGGTGTAGTCGAGCTTTGCCTCCCAGCTTGTGGTCCGGATTGGCATTTCCTGACGGCGATAGGAAAGTTCCTCAATATCGTCGGGCCATATCTGCGTTTCGTTGTAAGTGTTGTTCTGAGGTCCTCCCCAGTAATTGTAGCTTACGGAGGCATCTATTCGCTGAGAATCGCTCCAGATATGGGAATAACCGAATTCGCCGTGCGCAGAGGCATTATGACCGGAGTTGGAGGAAATCTGATGGTCGGAGATCCACTGACCGGGCATGAGGGCGGAATAATCAGAATGGGTGGCACCCCAGCGACGACCGAACATACCGAAACCGCTCAGAGAAAACTCATCCTTGTCAGTAAGATGGTATGAGGTTCCGAGGCGCAGAAAGAGATTATTGCCATGATTGCGACTCCTGCCATCGGAGTAGACAAAATTTCCGTTATCAAAATCGCGACGTGAGATAGAGCCACCCTTGTTGTGACGCATACGGAAACCGAGGGAGGCATAGCTGTCCCATTTTCCGACGTTGATATTTACATTTACGGAAGCATTTCCTCCGCCTTGCGTATTGGCACCAATTTCAGCGGCGCCGAAATAACCTGCGCGGCGATCTTTCTTCAGGATAATGTTGATAATTCCGGCCGTTCCTTCAGGACTGTATTTAGCCGACGGATTGGTAATGACCTCAATTCTATCGATGCTTTCCCCGGGAATCTGTTCGAGAATCTGGGCGCGATTGTCGGCCGTGAGTCCGGAATCCTTACCGTTGATCCAGACCGTGACAGAGGAATTTCCCCTCAGTGAAACCTCGCCATCCTGATCCACCTCCACACTGGGGATTGATTCAAGGAGTTCGCTTGCCGACTGCCCGGCAGAAGCGATGTTGGCATCGACTTGGAACACTTTTCTGTCAAGTTCGAAACGCATCTGAGACCGGACACCCTCAACGACGACTTCCTTGAGAAGTTTGGCATCGTCAGCAAGCTGGACCGTGCCAACGCTTACATTCGATCCGGCCACTCTAACATTGCGTTCCTGATCAATCGAACCGACATTTATGATTTTCACTACGTAGTCACCATCATCAAGGCCCTTGATTGAAAACGCGCCATTTTCATCAGTCATAGCCGACACATTCAGCGGTTTGCCCGTTTTTGAATTGAATATCTGGACAGTAACGAAATCCATCGGTTGGCCGGAATCCTTATTTATAACGACTCCGGAAACATCTCCTTTTGCCAAAGCAATAAGTGAAGAGCAAACAACCGTGCCGGACACAAGGAATCTATAGAAATTGTTCACCTGGATAAGTATTATGAGGTTTAAGAAAACACGAATTATAAGACCCTCGGGATGAAGATAAGATTAAGCCTTAAAATGTCAAAAAATGTTAATCAACTCAAACTCTCGCTTTCGGGCTCAAATAAACTCAGGATTTAAATGAAGGACGTGACGACGGACTATAAGGCCGGACGGAGCAAGCCACTTGGCATTCGAATATTATTTCTTCAGGACTAATTTAATTGACAATTCTTCCGGGTCGGGTCTTGAAACATGATATTGAAATGCTGATTACCGGGTGGAAAGAGAGAATGCGGATAGACCGGCGTTGCTTCCGTTTTGAAATTTTTTATTAATTTTGCCGTTCAAGAGTAAACGAACAACCTGCTCCATTGAGGCGCATCCTGATATACATACTTGCTGTCGCAGCCTTCGGATATATATTCGCGCAGCAATCAACCCCGACTCCAGCATTAAGCGCACGCCACTCGTCCGCCACAGAAACTGAAGCCGGCGTTGACTCTGCATCTCCTACCGCACCGGGCGACTTACGTGACACGCTGTCAACAGATAGTGCCGCGGGCGCACGTGTACAGTCAATCGCAGAGACAATGCGTGCGATGCGCGGCGGCCTTCTTGTAGACTCCGTGCCTGAGGCCGACTCAACCAGGACGAGATTTACAAAAATCAACCGAACAAAGACCGACATCGAAGGAACAGTGAATTTTTCAGCAAAAGACTCACTTGTGCTCCACGGGCTTAACAACGCCTTCCTTTATGGTGACGGCACGGTTGAATATCAAGATTTCAAACTCAATTCCGGCGAAATCAGGATGGAGCTGGACTCCTCCACCGTATATGCCACGGGACGCCCCGACTCGATTGGAAATGTCAGCGACAACCCTGTATTTCACGACAAATCAGGGGAATATGAGTCGGAGACAATGAAATACAATTTCAAGTCACAACGAGGTTATATCACAGGCGTCATCACCGAACAACAGGAGGGATACCTCACAGGGGAACGCGCCAAGCGCGTGGAAGACGGCTCCTTCTATGTTGAAGGAGGCCGATACACGACCTGTGATGACCATGAACACCCCCACTTCTATTTCCAGCTCACAAAAGCGAAAGTAAGACCGAAAAAGGATGTAGTGACCGGCCCTGGATATGTTGTGCTCGCAGACGTGCCCCTTCCTTTGGCCCTCCCCTTCGGTTACTTCCCTTTCTCTGATAAATATTCCAGCGGTGTGATTTTCCCGACGTTCGGCGATGATTACAATCAAGGGTTCTACCTCCGCAACGGCGGCTATTATTTCGCCATAAGCGACTATGTGGACCTCGCGCTCCGCGGAGAAATATATACGAAAGGAAGCTGGGGACTGTCGGCGAGCTCCACATATTATAAGCGCTATGCATTCCGCGGCCAGATCGATATCTCCTTCCTGAACACAGTCTACGGCTATAAAGGGGATCCCGACTACACACGCATGCGTAACTTTCAGGTGATCTGGTCGCATTCCCAGGACGGGAAAGCAAATCCCAACCTAAGTTTCTCGGCAGCCGTGAACTTCGCGACGACGGGTTATACCCGCAACGACCTCAACTCCTATTACAGCTCGGCTTTTACGGAGAACACCAAATCGTCCACGGTCAACATGACCTACCGTTTCCCCGGCTCCAACTGGAGCGTCTCGGCAACGGCCAACATCACCCAGCGCACACAGGACTCGACACTTCAGGTCGGATTTCCCAACCTGAACGTGACGATGACCCAGCTCGCGCCGTTCAAACGCAAGAAAGCTGTCGGCAAAGAGAGATGGTATGAAAAAATCAGAATGTCTTATAGCGGACAGTTCCAGAACTCTCTCACCTCTCGTCAGGATGAATTTTTCCAAAAAAACATTCTGAAAGACTGGAAGAACGGAATGAGACACACGGTTCCCGTGTCGGCTACATTCTCACTGTTCAAATACCTCAATGTCTCTCCGTCGGTAACGCTGAATGACCGGATGTACACATCGAAAATCCGTCGCCAGTGGGACACTCAGGCATCGGCCGAAGTTCAAGACACGACTTTCGGATTCTACAACCTCTTTGATTTCAATGCCGCCTTGGCGTTCGACACAAAAGTCTACGGATTCTGGAAGCCGATGAAATTTTTGGGAGATAAAGTGCAGATGATCCGTCACGTGATGACTCCGACCGTGTCTGTAAACTGGAATCCCGACTTCAGCATGCCGGGCTGGGGCGTCTACGGCTCGTATATGAGACCCGGATATGAGGGCGTCCCGGAACAGAAGGTCGAGTATTCCTATTTCGAGCACGGGATATTCGGAGCGCCGAGTCGAGGCCGCTCAGGGGCCGTAACTCTAAGTTTGGCCAACAATCTGGAGATGAAGGTTCGCGATGACAATGACTCTACCGGTTCACGCAAAGTGTCGCTGATTGAAAATCTCAATCTTTCTCAAAGCTATAACTTCGCGGCCGACTCGTTACGTCTAAGTCCGCTGCAGGCCTCAATTATGCTAAGGCTCGTGAAGGATTTCAACCTCAATCTTAACACCACCTGGGATCCCTACTGCTACCGGCTCAACGAGGCCGGAACTCCGGTGAAAGTTGACCGATATGTATGGCAGGACCACCGCGGCCTTGCACTCTCGTCGTTCGGGACCTCATTTTCCTACACATTCAACAACAATACATTCCGCCGCAAAAACTCACAGTCTGACCGGAACAAAGCGAATTCGGAAAATGATGATGAGGAGGCAAGCGACGAGACAAGCGACGACTTCTCAGACCTTGCCGCCCGAAGACGCAACAAGCAAAAGCAGACGACAGCCGACGACAGCGATTCCGAGGGCTATTACAAATGGGAATTTCCATGGAGTCTCTCGCTTAACTACTCAGTCAGCTACGGCTACGGCACATTCAATTACGAAAAAATGCGCTACAACGGTCGCTGGAACCAGAACCTCTCAATTAGCGGCAATTTACGCCCCACCGAGAACTGGAACTTCTCGTTCACGGCCTCTTACGACTTCGACGCGCATAAGTTGGCCTATATGAACTGTACCATCTCGCGCGACCTTCATTGCTTTACGATGTCGGCATCATTTGTGCCTGTCGGCCCATATAAAAGCTATAATTTCCACATTGCCGTCAAGTCGTCGTTGCTGAAAGACCTGAAATATGACCAGCGTTCGCAGTCGAACAACGGCATTCAGTGGTATTGAAAAATAGGTTTGGAAAAATTGGGAAAAAATTATAATTTTGTAAAAATTTGCAAAGATGGCCTCGACTCTCCTCTACACGCTTGACAGACTGCGAGCAGCGATAGAGACGTTAAAAGCGGAGAACGCGCGTCTTGCCGCCCGCAATAAAGAGCTTGAGGAAGAGAATTCCGATCTGCGCAAATCGACAAAGGAAGCCATCGAGCTTCGCGACCGGGCAACCCTCGATGCCGAGTATTTAGCCGTGTCGCACAAACTCGCTGATTCTCCTGACACACTCATAGCCGCGCGCCGCCGAATCGCCGCTCTGATTCGGAACGTCGACCGCTGCATCGAGTTGATGAAGGAGTAGCGGCCCATGATGAAAGATCGTCTGTAAGAATATTCCTGATGTCTCAGAAGCAGGAAAAGATCATAATGAAACTTAGCGTCGGCGGAGAGACGTTCACCCACACCGTGAATTTCGCCGACCAGAATAGAGTCCGCGATGTCGAAAAGGATGTCAACGATCTCTATACCAAGTGGAGGAAACGTTTCCCCGGAATGACCGACCGGACTGTAATGGCTATGGTGGCCTATCAGTTCGCGACGCATTACAAGGAGCTCATGGCAATGTACGAAGAAGCGTCGCGACTCGCTTCGGAATGCCTGGGACTCATTGAGGAAAGTTCCGCAGACTGATGACCGCCGCGGGAGGCTCCCTTCCCGCCAGAATCTGATTTTTCATCCGGCGCATATCCGGCGCCGCCCCTACGGCCGCACACCATGCAGATGGTCTGCGGCTTTCTTTGTCGGCATTCTTTGGCGACGACATTTGGCAGCGTCCGCCTCAGTGCTCCCCGCAATGGGGAACATGAATATGAGAGAATTTGAATTATAGACAATAAACAAAGTATAACCTATTACAAAATTAAATACCGAATATGGGAACTGCAATATGGATCATCGTTGCCCTCGCAGCCCTGGCAATCGGCTACTTCATCGCCATGTCGATGAGCAAGAAGAATGCAGGGTCGCAGGCAAACGTGATCATTGAAGAGGCGCGCCGCGAAGCGGACGTCATAAAAGAGAAGAGTCAGCTCAAGGCAAAGGAGGAGGAGATGAAACTCCTCAGCGAGGCGGAACGCAATATCAACCAGCGTTACAGCAAAATGCAATCTGCAGAAGCACGTCTGAAACAGCGTGAACTCCAGCTCAACCAGCAACAGGGCGATAATGCCCGCCGCAAGAAGGAGCTCGACACTCTCCGCACAAACCTCGACAACCGCGAACTGGTCATCGAAAACCGTCAGGCCGAAGTCGACTCTCTCCACCGGCAGGCTCAGGAGGAACTCACCCGCATCTCCGGACTCTCCGTCGACGAAGCAAAAGAGAAGCTGATAGAGTCGCTCAAAGATGAAGCCAAGACGGCCGCGGCAGGCTACATCAACGACATAATGGATGATGCAAAGATGACCGCCAACAAAGAGGCAAAACGGATTGTGATTCAATCGATTCAGCGTGTTGCCACGGAAACGGCCGTAGAAAACTCCGTAACCGTGTTCCACATTGACAACGACGAAATCAAAGGACGCATCATCGGACGTGAAGGCCGCAATATCCGCGCATTGGAGGCTGCCACAGGCATTGAAATCATAGTTGATGACACGCCGGAAGCGATCGTGCTTTCAGGATTCGACCCCGTTCGCCGGGAGATTGCCCGACTTGCTCTCCACCAACTCGTCGTTGACGGACGAATTCATCCGGCACGCATCGAGGAGGTCGTGGCGAAAGTCCGCAAGCAAGTGGAAGAAGAGATTATTGAAACAGGAAAGCGAACGGCAATCGACCTTGGAATTCATGGCCTTCACCCCGAACTTATCCGCATGGTCGGCAAAATGAAATATCGATCCTCATACGGCCAGAATCTTCTTCAGCACTCCCGGGAGACCGCGAATCTCTGTGCAGTGATGGCTTCCGAGCTTGGTCTGAATCCAAAGAAAGCACGACGCGCAGGATTGCTCCACGACATCGGTAAAGTTCCCGATGATGAGCCCGAACTGCCCCACGCAATTCTCGGCATGAAGCTCGCGGAAAAATTTAAGGAGAAACCCGACATCTGCAATGCGATCGGTGCGCACCACGACGAAGTGGAGCAGACCTCGCTCCTCGCACCAATCGTGCAGGTCTGCGATGCAATCTCCGGAGCGCGACCCGGAGCGCGCCGCGAAATTGTCGAGGCTTATATCAAGCGTCTCAACGACCTCGAACAGCTTGCTCTCTCCTACCCCGGCGTTCTAAAGACATACGCGATACAAGCCGGACGCGAACTTCGCGTGATTGTCGGTGCCGACAAGATTTCTGACGAAGAAACAGAGAAGCTGTCGACGGAAATCGCAAAGAAAATCCAGGATGAGCTAACCTATCCGGGTCAGGTGAAGATAACCGTGATTCGCGAGACACGCTCCATCAGCTATGCCAAATAACACGACCGACAATAAGCCGGGCATAATGCCCGGCATTCACTTCTCCGGCAGCCGGCGTCTGAGACGCCGGGCTGCCGAACCGCGTTCGAAGCTCTATGCCTACAACTGGCTGGAGGGCATATCAGGCACGGATGATTATGACGTTGTGGAGGTGATGTTCAAGAACACGCGCAATGGTTACTTCGTCAATACATCGCGTCTGCCTCTAAAGATTGGAGATATCGTGGCCGTTGAATCCACCCCGGGGCATGACATCGGACGTGTGAATATGATCGGACATCTCGTAAAACTTCAGATGAGGAAAGCCGGGGTGAAAGAGACAACCCAGCTCAAACGTGTGTTCCGTTTGGCCACGGAGTCAGATCTGGAGAAATTCGACGAGGCGCGCGCCAAGGAGCACGAGACAATGATCCGGACCCGTCGGATTGCTGAGGAACTCGGCCTCGACATGAAGATAGGAGATGTGGAATATCAGGGAGACGGTGGAAAAGCAATCTTCTACTATATCGCAGACGAGCGCGTTGACTTCCGCAAACTGATCCGCATTCTGGCCGACACGTTCAAGATTCGCGTGGAGATGAAGCAGATAGGCGCGCGTCAGGAGGCCGGGCGCATCGGAGGAATCGGTCCGTGCGGACGCCCTCTTTGCTGCGCATCATGGATGACCCATTTCGTTTCTGTCGGCACCGGAGCCGCCCGCATTCAGGATATCTCGATGAATCCTCAGAAACTCGCAGGGCAATGCGGCAAACTCAAATGCTGTCTGAACTTTGAGATTGATGCCTACACAGAGGCTCAGCGTCAGCTTCCCGACAAGAACCAGACCCTCGAAACGCAGGATGCAACCTATTACCTTTTCAAAAGCGATCCTCTTGCGAAACTCGTCACATATTCAACGGATAAGAAAATCCCGGCAAATCTCGTAACAATCGACACGCGCAGGGCCTTCGAGGTGATTGCTCTCAACAAGCAGGGTGTGAAAGTTGCCACCCTTCAGACTGACGAGGACGTAGAGGCCGAACGCCAGAGTCAGCCCGTGGATCTCGTCGAACAGGAGAGTCTTACCCGCTTCGACAAGTCAAAGAAGAAAAAGAAGAAAGGGAAAGAACAGAAAACACGCGATCAGAAAACGAAAGAGACTCGCGACCAAAAACCGAAAGAGGCTCGCGATCAGAAACCGCACAAAGAGCAGCGCAAGGATGGTCGCGAACCGACCGACCGGAAGGAACAGCCTCGCAGAGATCAGAAATCACGGAGAATCAATCCCGGTCAATCCGACCGCCAGCCTCAGCAAAACCAACACGGAGAAGGGATGGCCGGAGGAAATGATGGTTCCCGCCAGAAGAAACGCAAACCGAAACCGAAAGATAAAGAAAAGCAATCTACACCGGAAGGATGAGACGCGCTTTAAGGGAGGGATTCGCAAGATTATGGAGGCCAATAGCTCTGGCCTGTGTGTTGCTGTTCGTCGCCGGCAGTTGTCGGCGCGTGGAGCAGACAGTCTACAGCAGTTTCCAGCGTGCGGGCAAGAATGGTTGGGACCCGGAGGAGCCTATTGTCTTCATGCCGTGGCCAGCAGATTCAGCAGAAACCCTCTCCCGAACCTACCGCCTGACTCTCCACGTCCGTTACAAGTCGGAAAATCCGATTCCGCCTCTGCCTATCAGCATCCTTATCGAAGATGATGAGGGAAACAGCCACACCGACACTGTCACTGTAGCCCTTTTCGACAACGCAGGACATCCACTCGGCAAAGGGAAATGGGGAATCTATATGGCCGGCGACACACTAATGCGTTCGCTCCGACTTCAACCGGGATTTCTGGTAACACTCAGTCCGCTGTTACCCAAACAGACTACCAGAGGGATTCTTGATGTCGGACTTTCCCTTGAGGAAGAGCACGCGGCCGACCATCGATAATATCCGCCCACCACCGCGACAGCAACCTATTCCATAAAATCAATTCAAAATCGTGCAACCATGAATTATCCACTTCTTCAACCTGATAACACAGCCGAGCTGAACCTAAGGATTGAAAAAATCCGTAAGGAGATGAGCTCAGCCGCTATAGATGCCCTTCTAATCGGAGCCACAGCCAACGCGTTTTATCTCACCGGGGGAATCTATAATGGGTTTGCCTATATCCCGGCTGAGGGAGAACCTCGTTTTTTCTTCATTCCCCCTTGCGAATCGAAGAGCCCTCTGACCAAGAGCGTCCGCAAACCGGAACTAATCGCTCCTATGCTGATCGAAGAGGGTTATGAAATGCCTAAGAGACTCGGCCTTGAGCTCGACGATCTTACCTATTCGGAGGTTGAACGATTGAAGAAATGTTTCCCCGGGAGCGAGACGGCCAACGGATCGGCTGTTATGCGCAAAGCGAGAATGATTAAGACTGACGCGGAAATAAAGGCAATGGAAGAGGATGGCCGGAAACAGGCCGCCGTCTACAGCCGCATCCGCCATTGCTATCAGGAGGACATGACCGATATTGAATTTCAGATAGAGATTGAGCGCCTGCTTCGTCGGGAGGGATGTCTCGGATTCCTTCGTGCAGCGGGCAGAAGGATGGAAATCAATATGGGTTCCCTTCTGGCAGGAGATAATGCTGACGTTCCCTCACCCTACGATTTTTCTATGGGAGGAGCCGGCGCCGACCCGTCGCTGCCGGGGGGAGCCTCAGGAGCAATCATGAAACCGGGAATGACGGTTATGGTTGATATGAACGGAGGTTTCAACGGCTATCAGACTGACATGACACGCACATGGAGCATCGGCACGCCGAGCGATCTCGCTCTCCGGAGCCATGAATGTTCGGTGGCCATTTTGCACGATCTGGAAAAATTCGCCCGCCCCGGAATGGAAGCCGGAGAACTTTACAGACGTGCTGTCGCCCTCGCAAACGACGCCGGGCTTTCGGAATATTTCATGGGGCATCGCCACAAAGTGGCCTTTATTGGTCATGGCGTCGGAATAGAACTCAATGAGGGGCCCGTGCTGATGGACCGCTCACGCCAGCCGCTTGAGGAAAATATGACCCTCGCCATAGAGCCTAAATTCGTCATTCCGGGAGTTGGAGCAACGGGCATTGAGAATACGTATGTTGTCACTGCCGGAGGTCTGCGCAATATCACAGTCCTCGACGAAGGACTTAACGAACTCTGATCAACCGGAATCAGCGACACCATCCCTACCCCTCTTTCACCTGCTCCCGATTCAAACCAAGAATCAGGAGCAGAATCACACTTCTACAGCGACTCTTTTAAACTACAGTATCTCTTATAAGGAATAAAGAAATATTAGGAAATTTCTGATGAATCTGAAGGAAGATCTGACACTACCAATCTTTAGGGAAATCGGAGCCACAGCCGATGAAATGCACAGAGAAGCCTACATTGTGGGAGGATATGTGCGCGACATTTTCTTAAAGCGCCCAAGCAAGGATATTGATTTCGTCACGGTCGGGAGCGGCATCGAGTTCGCCCGGGCCGTTGCGGACCATCTCGGCGGGAAGAAACATCTGGCTGTTTACGCCAACTTCGGGACGGCCCAACTTCGTCATGACGGACTTGAGCTGGAATTTGTCGGAGCGCGTCGAGAATCATATTCGCGCGAAAGCCGCAATCCAATTGTGGAAGACGGCACACTCGAAGACGACCAGAACCGCCGGGATTTTACAATCAACGCCATGGCTATCAGTTTGAATAAGGATACGTTCGGCGAACTGGTTGATCCCTTTAACGGAATCCTCGACCTTCATAATCGCATAATCCGGACACCTTTGGATCCGGACATCACCTTTTCTGACGATCCGCTGCGCATGATGCGGGCCATACGGTTCGCCACACAGCTCGATTTCGACATTCTCCCCGATACGTTCGAGGCCATAAAGCGAAACCGGGATAGAATATCGATAATCACACGCGAACGCATAAACGACGAACTGGGAAAAATAATGCGTTCCGAGCGGCCCTCAAAAGGGTTCCGTCTTCTTGAAGAAGCGGGTCTGCTCGAACTTGTCTTTCCGGCTATCGCAACGCTTAAAGGAGTGGAAGTTCACGACGGCCGAGGACATAAGGATAACTTCAGCCATACGCTCCAGGTCGTAGACAATGTGGCCTCAAAGAGCGACAACGAATGGTTACGCTGGGCGGCACTGTTACATGACATCGGCAAACCTGTCACGAAAAGATATGACGAGCGGCTTGGCTGGACCTTTCATAACCACAACTACGTCGGAGAGAAGATGATTCCGAAGATCTTCCGTCAAATGAAGATGCCGCTCAACGAAAAGATGAAATATGTCGCGAAGCTCGTCGGGCTTCACATGCGGCCGCAGTCGGTAGGGGAAAACGGAGTGACCGATTCCGGAGTCAGGCGACTGATCACGGATTCAGGAGAAGATCTTGAAGACCTGATGACCCTTGCGGAAGCCGACATCACGTCAAAAAATCCGGCGAAAGTGCGCCGTCAGCTTGAGGGATTTTCGCGACTCCGCGAACGGATGTCGCAGATAAAGGACGCGGATGAATATCGCAAATGGCACAACCCGATAGACGGGAACGAACTGATGGCCCATTTCCAACTTCCTCCCGGCCCCTGGATAAGCGAGATAAAAAATGCGGTAAAAGAAGAGATCATGGCGTGCCGTCTGGAGAACACGCATGACGCCGCGTGGGCCTATGCCCTGAGCATCGCTCCGGAAATAATCGGCAATCGATAACGCCCGGGAAAGGGAAGAGGGAGCCAAGCTAAAATATGTAAAAAAGAGGAGTTGGGAATAAAAGAATTTGGCGGAACGAGAAAAAAATATTAATTTTGCGAGCCGATTATATCCAGTTACATCGTTAGCCGCACGCGCTCCCGAGGGTTTTGGCCAACCGGAAGGAGACGAAGGCAACAGTTAACTAATTTAAAACAAAAAGATTAAAGTGGATACTTTAAGTTACAAGACTATTTCCGCCACCCCGGAGACTATCGAGAAGAAGTGGGTGGTGATTGACGCAACCGACCAGGTGCTCGGACGTCTGTGCTCGAAGGTTGCAAAAATCCTTCGCGGCAAAAACAAGCCTGATTTCACGCCGAACCTTGATATGGGCGACAACGTGATCATCATCAATGCAGACAAAGTCGTTCTGAACGGCGGCAAGATGGAGAAGCGCGAATATCTCCGTTACACGGGATATCCCGGCGGTCAGCGTTCCTTCACCCCTGCAGACCTTATGGAGAAATCTCACAAGGTGACGATGAAAGGCAAGCACCCCCTTTTCATCAAGGTTGTAAAAGGCATGCTTCCCAAGACAAAGCTCGGAGCAGCGCAGCTTACGAACCTTCACGTGTTCAACGGACCGGAACACCCCTTTGCAGACAAGAATCCCGAGACACTCGACATCAATAAAATGAAATAAGAAGGAAGATGGAAAAAATCAATGCAATCGGGCGTCGTAAAGCAGCCGTAGCCCGCGTATACCTTACGGAAGGCACCGGAACAATCGTAATCGACAAGCGTCCCCTCGACGTATATTTCCCCTCTTCGATTCTTCAGTATGTCGTAAAGCAGCCTCTTCTGACGCTTGACTGCGCAGAGAAGTATGACATCGTTGCTCACCTTGACGGCGGCGGCTACAAAGGACAGGCCGAGGCACTTCGTCTCGCGATCGCCCGTGCCCTCGTGAAGATCAACCCCGAGGACAAGTCCGCACTCCGCAAGGAAGGCTTTATGACCCGCGACCCCCGCGAGGTGGAGCGCAAGAAACCGGGTCGTCCCAAAGCACGCAAGCGCTTCCAGTTCTCCAAGCGTTAATCCGCCGAACTGCAAGCCTTCGGACTTTCCGACTATATTTAAATGTGCGCGCGACGCACAGAGTTTAGTATCTAAACGCCGGAGATGGACGCGTTCCCTACTCCGGAGTTGATTAATCCAAAGAACGTAAACAAAATCAAAAAAAGAATGGCAACACCCACATTCGACCAGCTCCTTCAGGCAGGATGTCATTTCGGTCACCTGAAACGCAAATGGAACCCCGCAATGGCCCCCTACATTTTCATGGAGCGCAACGGTATCCACATCATCGACTTATATAAGACGGCAGCCAAAATCGAAGAGGCATCCAACGCCCTTCGCAAAATTGCGAAAGATGGACGCAAGGTTCTCTTCGTGGCTACCAAGAAACAGGCCAAAGAAGCAATCGCCAACAAGGCTGCAGCGATCAACATGCCCTATGTGATCGAGCGCTGGCCCGGCGGTATGCTCACCAACTTCCCCACCATCCGCAAAGCTGTCAAGAAGATGACCACCATCGACAAGATGGCAAAGGATGGCACGTTCGACAACCTGTCGAAGCGCGAGAAACTCCAGATCACTCGTCAGCGTGCGAAACTCGAAAAGAACCTCGGTTCGATTGCAGACCTCGGTCGTCTTCCGTCGGCTCTCTTCGTGGTTGACGTAATGAAAGAGCACATCGCGGTTGCAGAAGCAAAACGTCTTGGCATCCCCGTGTTCGCAATCGTCGACACCAACTCCAACCCTGCAGATGTTGACTATGTAATCCCTGCAAACGACGATGCATCCACCTCGATCGACATCATTCTCGACGCTGTGACTTCCGCAATGGCAGAAGGTCTTGAGGAGCGCAAGGTAGAGAAGCTCGATGCTCCCGAAGATAAGGACTCAGAAGAAGCTGAAGCTCCCGCAGCAGGCAAGCGTCGTCGCGTTCGTCGCAACGAAGCTCCCGCAGCTGAGAAGGTAGAGGTGACTGAGGAAGTAAAGGAAGAAACTCCCGCAGCTGAATAAGATTTAACAAACCTTGAGGCGCGGCTTAGCGGCTGCGCCTCTTTTTCAATACTATCATGGCAGTAAATATTGAAGATATCAAGAAACTGCGTCACATGACCGGCGCAGGTATGATGGACTGCAAGAACGCCCTCGCTGAGACTGATGGCGATATCCAGGCAGCCATTGAGATCATCCGCAAGAAAGGTCAGGCAGTAGCCGCCAAACGTGAGGACCGCAATGCAGCCGAAGGTTGCGTAATGGGCGGCACTAACGGCAACTACGCTGCTATCGTGACCCTGAAGTGTGAAACTGACTTCGTGGCAAAGAACGAATCGTTCCGTGCCCTCACTAAGAAAATCCTTGACGCTGCTCTCGCCGCTAAGGTTTCTGATGTGGAAGCTCTCAAGGCTCTCGACCTCGAAGGCCGCACCGTAGCTGAAAGCATCACTGATGAGATTGGCAAGACCGGCGAAAAGATGGAGCTCGGTGATTTCGAATGCATCGAGGCCGCCAGCGTCGCTTCATACAATCACTTCAACGACAAACTGGCAGCAATCGCCGGTTTCAATGTTGAAGGTCTTGATCCCCAGGTTGGTCGCGAGGTCTGCATGCAGATCGCGTCCATGAACCCCGTCGCTATTTCCCGCAACGATGTTCCCCAGGCAACAATCGACCAGGAAATCAGCGTGGCAATCGAAAAGACGAAACAGGAGCAGGTTGTTAAAGCACAGGAGGCAGCCCTCCGCAAGGCCGGTCTCAACCCCAACCACTTCGACTCTGAAGACCACATCGACTCCAACATCACCAAAGGATGGATCACTGAAGAGGATGCAGCCCGCGGTCGCCAGATCATGAAGGAAGCCGGAGAGGCTAAAGCAGCTAACCTTCCCGAGGCTATGATCCAGAACATCGCAAACGGCCGTCTGAACAAGTTCTTCAAAGAGAACTGTCTTCTTGAGCAGGCCTACGTGCAGGATGCTAAAATCACCGTCGGAGAATTCCTCGATAAGACTGTAAAAGGTCTCGTAGTGGTCTCCTTCAAGCGTGTGAACCTCAACGAAGACTAATCAGTCGGAATTGACAATCATAAAAACAGACGGCTCGCAACGGCGGGCCGTCTGTTTTTATGAACGGTAATAAGTATGTGTACGAAATTATTTAATGCATCGCCTCATAAATTCTGAGGCGAACTTTAGAATCCGGCTTCAGTTGTTATGGAACCCCATAACGCCTTCAGCCAAATCCAAAATTTCATCCACATACTTCATAATCCGATACGATAAATAATTTCGTACAGATACTTAACAAAAATTTTCAGTCATATTCAACTCCGAGTATGGGGACAGTCGGATTGATGAGAAAAACATGGCCGGTGGCGCGTGTCAGCGCCGTGTATAGCCAACGGTAGAAATCGCTGTCGACAGTCTCAGGATCAATTCCCCCCATATCGATATAAACGTGTCGCCATTGTCCGCCCTGCGCTTTATGACATGTGACACAGTAACCGTATTTAACCTGGAGAGCATTATAATAGGCGTCCGACATGGCGGAGGCCAGTTTTTCAGTGTAAGCGCCTTCATAAGCATCCATAACGACAGAATGAAAGCGCAGGAGTTCGTGGCGAGGAATAGAGGGACCGTCGCAAGCAAGGCTCCGCAACATAATTTGAGCTGTCATAAGAGAGCCGTCAGACAGACGAAGCTCGGCCTCGGTGAAGAAACGACCGTACATTTTCACGCATTCTCCGACCCATTCGACCCCTACGGCATCTCCATTGGCAACAAGACGAGTCTTAAGTTTATTCTCCTTCGGCCAGAAATAATCATTTTTAGCCACGATTAACCTGTCGCCACGTTCAAGCGGGCCCTCGGCATAAAGAACCGTGTTTCTGATTGCATTATTAAAATTATTTGCCCGCTTGTTGGAGCGAGTAATCACGATTGTTTCATCAACACCGACTTCAGAATAAGAAGAAGTCAGCAGTTCCGCGAGCTCGGCAGTCGAGACCACCGACACATCCGAGAATCCTCTCAGATCAAGGCAAAATGGAGGAGCATCCTGCTCAAGGAGACCAAGACGGCCGCGTGTGAGAGTGGCGTTCATCACGATTCCGGATTCAGCTTGCTGGCGGACAACCTCATCAAGTCTGACCACATTTGGATTGAGTCCGAATTGAGCGAGGCGCTCCGGACTGAGAGCTGAAGATGACATCTGGCCAACAGGAGGCAACTGAGCGTCATCACCGACAAGAATCATCCTGCACCCCGGAGCGGAATAGACATAACGGATCAGGAGCGCGAGAATATCCGAATCTCCGCTGTCGGGAATAAGAGAAGCTTCGTCGACGACAAACAGAGCGTCGCGCAGCTGATTGGGAGCCAGAATGAATCTCGAACCGTCGGGATCGCCGGGAGCGGGACGGAAAAGACGTCGATGAATAGTTGAAGCCTGATGATTGGAGAAACGGGCGGCCACATTTGCCGCACGACCGGTCGGGGCAAGAATGACAACACGCCGCCTCATTTCGTCGGCCGCTCTAATCAGGGAGGCAACTACAGAAGTTTTACCCGTGCCGGCATACCCATTAATAACGAGGACACTACGAGGATCGCTGTCGGCCACGAGAGCCGCGCCGGCCCTCAAGGCCTCCAACTGGCAATCCGTCGGATGATGGTAAAGATGTCCGAGAGCAATCTTCAGAAGGTTATCGGCTATGGGAGACATTTAAATTGCCTGATGAGAATGACACGACCCCGGAGCAACCCAAATATCATGGGGGAACGAGGTCTAAAACATAGCAAAGATAATTAAAGAAATTTAAAAAGCGGTCCGGAGCCTGAATTAATCCCAAAAAGGGGAGCATAAATAAGAAAAAATTAGTAATTTTGCAATATCAAACCGAGAGAAAAGGCGAACAGAGCCAAAAGATGCTCGGGCAGTGATAGAAAAACAGACCCAAGATAAATCAAAACCCTAAAAACATATAAAGACATGAAGATTGAAAAAATCATCGGTCGCGAAATTCTTGACTCTCGCGGCAATCCGACAGTAGAGGTAGACGTTATTCTTGAAAGCGGTGTAATGGGCCGTGCAGCTGTTCCGTCAGGAGCATCCACGGGCGAAAACGAGGCGCTTGAGCTTCGTGACGGCGACAAGAACCGTTATCTCGGCAAGGGTGTGCAGAAAGCAGTAGCCAATGTAAACGGCCCGATCGCGGACGCACTCCGCGGCCACAGCGCACTTGATCAGATTGGCGTAGACAATATAATGCTTGCCCTCGACGGCACTCCGACAAAATCGAACCTTGGCGCAAACGCCATCCTCGGCGTATCGCTCGCCACTGCAAAGGCAGCCGCCAACTATCTTGACCTTCCCCTTTATCGTTATATCGGCGGATGCAACACGTACGTACTTCCCGTTCCGATGATGAACATCATCAACGGCGGTGCGCACTCAGACGCCCCCATCTGCTTCCAGGAATTCATGATTCGTCCTGTAGGCGCATGCTGCTTCAAAGAGGGTATCCGCATGGGTACGGAAGTTTTCCACGCTCTTAAGGCAGTCCTCAAAAAACGCGGTCTTTCCACGGCAGTCGGCGACGAGGGTGGTTTCGCTCCCAAACTTGACGGCACCGAGGATGCGCTCAACGTAATCATGGAAGCAATCAAGAATGCCGGTTACGAACCCGGAAAGGATGTGACGATCGGTCTTGACTGCGCATCTTCCGAGTTCTATCAGAATGGCGTTTACGACTACACTCACCTTAAGAACGGCGCAGAGAAGGAAGTAAACGGCAAGAAGCTCACCAGCGAAGAGCAGGCTAAATATCTTGAAGAACTTATCACGAAATATCCTATCGACTCAATCGAGGACGGTATGGATGAGAACGACTGGGAAGGCTGGAAGATTCTTACCAACCTTATCGGCGATCGTTGCCAGCTCGTAGGCGACGACCTGTTCGTGACCAACGTGAAGTATCTTGAAAGAGGTATCTCCGAAGGCTGTGGCAACTCAATTCTCGTGAAAGTCAACCAGATCGGTTCGCTCACTGAGACCCTGCGTGCAGTAGAGATGGCACAGCGCAACAACTACACAGCCGTTATTTCTCACCGCTCGGGCGAGACGGAGGATGCCACTATCGCAGACATCGCCGTTGCAACCAACGCCGGACAGATCAAGACCGGTTCTTCAAGCCGCTCCGACCGTATGGCCAAGTACAACCAGCTTCTCCGTATTGAGGAGGAACTCGGCGACCGCGCAGTTTACGGATACAAGAAAATCGCACGCAAGTAAGAAGCAAATTCTTAAGCGACAATTCAAAGCCGCAAGGCATTACGAAACGTCGGATATCAATGATATCCGACGTTTTATTTATAGACACGCCCGAAAACAACGAAAAGGCCCCCGCAAGAAATCGGAAATCCCCAATGAAGGACGAGCAGGCAAGAAAAAATTCAACCTCCACAGATTATAAATCAATAGGAGTCAAAATCTTATGTATTCCAAGTTCAAATGAGGATAAAAAATTAAGGGAGTCTTTCTGACTTAAGGAATTTTTTGTAAATTTGCCGAAACTGTTGATAAAAAAATATCCACTATAAACAACCTAACAAATGAAAGAAGAAAAAGACACGGTCTACACCACGGATACCGGTCTGCCGGAAAACGCGTTTCGCGAACTTGCGGCCGACGAGCAATATGTGCCCGTGATGCATCCGGCGCATGATCAGCAAGAAATTACGCCTTATAGTGTGGGCATGGGACTTCTCATGGCCATCATCTTCTCGGCAGCCGCGGCTTACCTCGGACTGAAAGTTGGTCAGGTGTTTGAGGCGGCAATTCCAATTGCCATCATCGCCGTCGGACTGTCGAATGCGCTGAAGAAAAAGAACTCTCTCGGCCAGAATGTGATAATCCAGTCGATAGGCTCCTGTTCGGGAGTAATCGTTGCCGGAGCAATCTTCACGCTTCCGGCACTATACATCCTTCAGGGCACATATCCCGACATTGTTGTCGACTTCTATCAGATTTTCCTGAGTTCGCTGCTCGGCGGCATACTGGGAATATTGTTCTTCATTCCCTTCCGGAAATATTTCGTGAAGGATATGCACGGAAAATACCCGTTCCCTGAGGCGACTGCCACCACGCAGGTGCTCGTATCGGCCCAGCAGAGCGAGGCAACCGGAGAAGGAGGTCAGGCAAAAACGCTTGTTATAGCGTCGCTTATCGGAGGTATCTACGATTACATCGTGGCCACGTTCGGCTGGTGGGCTGAGACCGTGACATCGACAGCCTCCTCCTGGGGTCAGACCATTGCAGAAAAGACCAAGCTCGTATTGAGCTGCAACACGGGAGCCGCATTGCTTGGCCTCGGATACATCGTCGGATTGAAATATGCATTCGTGATCTTTGCCGGTTCAATATTCGTGTGGTGGATCATCATTCCCCTTCTCGGCACCTACGGATCGCCGGAGTTTCAGGCCATGTCGTCGGACATGATTTTCAAAGATTATGCGCGCATGATCGGTATCGGAGGCATCGCAATGGCGGGTGTGATTGGCATTGTAAAGTCGTGGCCAATCATACGCAACGCAGTCGGTCTTGCCGGGCGCGAATTGAAAGGGGCCCAGACGGGAGCAAAAGAAGTTCGTTGGCAGATGGACCTTTCGATGAAGAAAGTTGTGTTCTTCATTGCGATTGCGCTTGTGGCCGTCCTTTTCTTCTTCTGGTTCGGAGTTATTCACACCTTCTGGCAGGCACTTGTTGCATGGCTCGTTGTGACACTTATCGCCTTCCTGTTCACGACGGTGGCAGCCAACGCAATCGCGATTGTGGGCTCAAATCCCGTGTCAGGAATGACTCTGATGACGCTTATCATTGCTTCAGCAATCTTCGTTGGCATCGGACTGAAGGGAACATCCGGAATCGTGGCATCGATGGTGATCGGAGGTGTGGTCTGCACGGCCCTCTCTATGGCCGGCGGCTTTGTAACCGACCTCAAGATTGGATATTGGCTCGGCTCTACGCCCAAAAAACAGGAGACATGGAAATTCCTTGGCACGCTTGTATCGGCAGCCACAGTAGGCGGCGTGATCATCGTGCTTAATAAAGTGTATGGATTCACGGGAGACAATGCACTGGTAGCCCCGCAGGCCAATGCAATGGCGAAAGTGATCGAACCTCTGATGATGGGAGGCGACACCCCCTGGATTCTCTATATGGTCGGAGCCATTCTGGCCCTTATCCTTAATTGGCTCGGAGTTCCGGCCCTCGCTTTCTGTCTGGGCATGTTCATTCCCCTGTCGCTCAACACCCCGATGCTTGTCGGAGGGGCAGTGTCCTATTTCGTATCCAACAGTTCGGATGACAGCAAGGTTAACGACGCACGCCGAGACCGCGGAACGCTGATCAGTTCGGGTCTGATTGCCGGTGGCGCCCTCTTCGGAGTTTTTGCAGCCATCACTCGCTTCGCAGGCTTTGAATACACAACGCCGGGGTCATACGAGTTGACTCAGATTCTTGGTTGCGTGGCCTATGCGCTACTTATCTGTTATCTTATCTGGGATTCCCGGAGAGCGAAATAATGGAATCCGGAATTAAAAGAGTCTGAAAATACGGAATCTTATCCTACAAGGGGAATGCCCGCGACTGCGGGCATTCCCCTTTCTGAAGCCTGATTGAAGCACAATTTTACGGATTAAAATCTGATATATTTACAGATTATGAAATTAGGAAATTTTTCCGTAATTTTGCAGACCAAACCGGCGGAGGAATTCCAACAAATGCCACGGGCAAGGATATACCCCATCCGTCACAAACAGATTGATATGAAAGCTTACGTTTTTCCCGGTCAAGGCGCCCAGTTCGTAGGAATGGGCAAAGACCTTTACGATTCAAACCCTGAAGCAAAAGCCCTTTTTGAGAAAGCAAACGAGATTTTAGGATTCCGCATCACCGACCTTATGTTCGAAGGGACAGAAGAGGATCTGAAGCAGACCAAGGTGACACAACCGGCCATCTTCCTTCATAGCGTTATTCTCGCCAAATCGCTTGGAGAAGAGTTCCGTCCTGATATGGTAGCGGGCCACAGCCTTGGAGAATTCTCGGCACTTGTTGCTGCAGGCGCGCTGAGCTTCGAAGAGGGACTCAAGCTTGTTGCAAAGCGTGCGATGGCGATGCAGAAAGCATGCGAGGCACGCCCTTCGACAATGGCAGCCGTACTGGCACTCCCCGACGAGAAAGTGGAAGAACTCTGCGCAGAGGTTGACGATGTAGTCGCTCCGGCCAACTATAACTGTCCGGGCCAGGTCGTGATCTCCGGCACAATCGAGGGTGTCGACGCTGCCTGCGAAAAGATGAAAGCAGCCGGAGCGAAACGTGCCCTCCGACTAAAAGTCGGCGGAGCATTCCACAGCCCGCTCATGCAGCCTGCCCAGGAGGAACTTGCCGAAGCAATCGCAGCGGCAGAATTCACCGAGCCCGTATGCCCTATTTATCAGAATGTAGATGGCCGTCCTCACACGAATCCTGTTGAAATCAAGGAAAATCTTATCAAGCAGCTCACGGCACCCGTGCGCTGGACTCAGGACGTGCAGGCGATGGTTGCCGACGGCGCGACAGAATTCATAGAGCTTGGCCCCGGCAGCGTGCTTCAGGGCCTCGTGAAGAAGATCGCCCCGGGAGTGGCAACATCCGGTCGTCAGTAATCCAAACTTCAATAAAAGAATGAACATAGCGATTGTAGGCGCCAGCGGCGCCGTAGGCAGCGAGTTTCTGCGAGTGCTCGAAGAGCAGAACTTTCCTGTCGACAATCTCCGGCTCTTCGGGTCGGCCCGCTCCGCCGGGTCGACCCGCCTTTTCCGGGGAAAAGAGTATAAGATAGAGGAGCTGACACGGGAATCAGATTTCAGCGGCGTTGATATCGCTTTCACTTCTGCGGGCGCATCCGTGTCGAAGGAATATGCAGATGTCATCACTCGCCACGGCACACTGATGATCGATAATAGTTCCGCTTTCAGGATGGATCCCGATGTTCCTCTGGTTGTGCCGGAAGTAAACGGAGAAGATGCATTCAATCATCCGCGCAACATAATCGGCAATCCCAACTGCACGACAATTCAAATGGTCGTCGCCCTTAAAGCGATAGAAAACTTATCGCATATCCGGCGTGTCCATGTGGCCACTTACCAAGCGGCCAGCGGCGCAGGCCAATCCGGCATGGAAGAATTGCGCCTCCAGACGGAGGCCATCAGCCGGGGAGAGACCGCGAAAGTCGAGAAGTTTGCCCATCAGCTTGCTTTCAACGTTATTCCCCATGTCGATATCTTCATGGAGAATGACTATACGAAAGAGGAAATGAAGATGTACCACGAGACGCGCAAGATTATGCACTCCGATGTGCGTGTGTCGGCAACGTGTGTGCGTGTGCCCGTGATGCGAGCCCATAGCGAGGCAGTCTGGGTGGAGACAGAACGCAGCGTGTCGGTCGAAGAGGCTCGCGAAGCCTTTCTGTCGGCGCCGGGAATCGTCTATGTAGAGGAGCGCGATGGTAAGGAAATATATCCAATGCCTCTCGACGCGGCGGGCATGGACCCTGTGTTCGTAGGGCGTCTGAGAAAAGATCTCGCTGACGACAACGGATTGACATTCTGGGTAGTCGCCGACCAGATAAAGAAAGGAGCGGCTCTGAATGCAGTTCAGATTGCTCTCTACATGCTCGCCCATTCCAAATAAACCTTGGAGCATAATCTGACGTTTAAAAGGAAGATAAGAATTTAAAACGAAAGATTATGAAAGAGAAGGTGATTCGCAGAATCGGGAAAGTGATGCGCAGCATTATGACATTGAGCACAGTGTTGTTGCTCCCGGCTGTGCTTTCGGCACAATCGGCCCCCCCTCCCGGAGCGGGCCAAGGTCCCGGCGGAGGATTCGGGGGCGGAATGCAATCCGCGCCTCCTCCCGGAGCGGGAAGTCTTCCTCCGAATGGAATCGGCTGGAACCCGGGTCCCGCCTCTCCACCCCCTGTGTGGGGTAATCCCTGGGGGAGTGTGGCTCCGATAATCAACAATCCGGTTCCGACCAACCAGGGGACAATGAAGGTGATTGCCTGTGGATATGATGCACAAGGTGTGTGGCGCGTTCTGCCGCTTCTTGTAAACTATCAATACAACGGCGTCCAGTATAATGTCACGGTGATCAACGCCTGGAATCCCTGGACCGATACATGGAATCAGGGAGTGGATCAGCCGGCCTACAACACATCCTATTATCTTCGCGGTCAAACCTTCAATTTCTACACCGTGCTTTCAACCGGCACCTACTACTTTAACCTATAAACCGACAGACTCGTCTTTGAGGAAATATTCTCAAAAGTCGGGGAAATATAGAATAAACCGGAGAAAATCGTGGATTTTGAAAATCCGCGATTTTTTTCGTAAATTTGCCAATTAAACAGTGCAATACCTCCCGACACTTAGACTGCACGGTAAAGGCAGGCGAGTCAGCTGGAGAAAGAAATAATTACGACAATGGCAAAACAGGAAGACGTTTTCAAAACCATCATAGCCCATGCCAAGGAGTATGGGTTCGTGTTTCAGTCAAGCGAGATCTACGACGGACTCTCCGCAGTGTATGATTATGGCCAGAACGGCGTTGAGCTCAAGAACAACATCAAGCGCTACTGGTGGGAGGCGATGACAATGCTGAACGACAATATCGTCGGCATAGACTCAGCCATCTTCATGCACCCCACGATATGGAAGGCCTCCGGCCATGTCGACGCCTTCAATGACCCTCTGATCGACAATAAGGATTCAAAGAAACGCTATCGCGCCGACGTCCTGATTGAGGATGAGATTGCCAAGTTCGATGAGAAAATCAATAAGGAAGTGGCGAAAGCCGCCAAGCGTTTTGGAGAGAGTTTCGATGAGGAAATGTTCCGCAAGACAAATCCCCGCGTTCTTGAGCATCAGGCCAAACGCGATGCGCTTCACACAAGGTTCTCCGAGGCCATGAATGCCAACGACCTTGCGGAACTCAAACAGATAATCATTGATTGCGAAATAGCCTGTCCGATCTCCGGGACACGCAACTGGACGGATGTCCGCCAGTTCAATCTTATGTTCAAGACCGAGATGGGATCGACGGCCGACGGCGCAATGGACGTCTATCTCCGCCCGGAAACCGCTCAGGGAATTTTCGTCAACTATCTGAACGTACAGAAAACGGGCCGCATGCGTCTTCCCTTCGGAATCGCCCAGATAGGCAAGGCATTCCGCAACGAGATTGTGGCCCGCCAGTTCATTTTCCGCATGCGTGAGTTCGAACAGATGGAGATGCAGTTCTTCGTTCGTCCCGGAGAGGAACTAAAATGGTTCGACCACTGGCGTCAAACCCGTCTCCGCTGGCATAAGGCCCTCGGACTCGGCGACAGCAAATATCGCTTCCACGATCATGAAAAGCTGGCTCACTACGCCAACGCTGCCACAGATATTGAATTTGAGATGCCGTTTGGTTTCAAGGAAGTCGAGGGTATCCATTCCCGAACAAATTTTGACCTCTCACAGCATGAAAAATTCTCGGGTAAGAAGATTCAATATTTCGATCCGGAGCTGAATGAAAGCTATGTGCCATACGTGATCGAGACCTCGATTGGCGTTGACCGGATGTTCCTTAGCGTATTCTGCAGCTGCTACGAACAGCAGGACCTCGGAGAGGGTGACTCACGTGTCGTGCTTCACTTCCCGCCGGCAATCGCCCCCGTGAAATGTGCCGTTCTTCCACTTGTCAAAAAAGATGGACTTCCCGAGAAGGCACGTGAAATCCAGCACCGTCTCCGCTTCGATTTCACCTGCAACTACGATGAGAAAGACTCGATCGGAAAGCGCTACCGTCGTCAGGATGCTATCGGCACGCCCTTCTGCATCACC
Source organism: uncultured Porphyromonadaceae bacterium (assembly GCA_947176755.1). GTDB lineage: Bacteria > Bacteroidota > Bacteroidia > Bacteroidales > Muribaculaceae > Lepagella. The sequence continues at coordinate 53,914 of CAMWRW010000002.1, read as the reverse complement.
GTTGACCACCAGACGCTTGAGGACAACACGGTCACACTTCGCCATCGCGACTCCATGGAACAGCAACGCGTTGACGTCGACCGTCTCGAGGAAATACTCTCCGACGAAGTAAGCCTCAATTCATTACTCCGCAAACTTCTTTAACGATGAAACGAATATTCAAAAACCTCATAGGGATGCTTGTGGCGTTGACAGCGATGTCAACGCTCAGCTCCTGCAATTATAACTCCCTTGTGGAGAAACAGCAGAATGTCGATCAGGCCTGGGCATTGGTAGAAAACCAATACCAGCGCCGTGCCGACCTGATTCCCAACCTCGTGAACACCGTCAAGGGCTATTCGACGCATGAGGAGGAAACGTTGGTGAAAGTGACCGAGGCCCGTGCGAAAGCCACCTCTATCACACTTAACGCCGATGATCTCACAGAAGAGAATATGGCGCGCTTTCAGGAAGCACAAAACGAGCTTTCCTCGGCGCTCAAATCTCTGTTGGCCGTCACGGAAGCCTATCCGGACTTGAAAGCCAATGAAAATTTCATGAATCTGCAGGCTCAGCTCGAAGGCACCGAAAACCGCATAGCAACCGAACGTAAACGCTACACGGAAAGTGTGCTCGAATATAACACGGCCATCAAGAAATTTCCGACAACAATCTATGCAGGATGGTTCGGCTTCACGCCTCGTCCTCAGTTCAAAGCCGAAGCCGGCGCGGAGAAAGCTCCTGAAGTGAAGTTCTGAACCTGACCGCAATGAAAGCAATCAACCTTATAATAGCAGGAACTCTGCTTATCGCCGGAGCTTCCTCCTGCATCAAGGGGGAGATGGATGATTACGATGCATGGCGCGTCGAAAACGACAAATATGTGTCGGAAATAGATTTAGAGGAATACCAAAGAGTTGCTCCCGACTGGGCCCCGGAGAACGAGATTTTTATAAAATGGCACAACGATCGGTCGCTTACAGCCAACAATCTCGTGCCGATCTCCACCTCGACAATTAAAACGAAATATGAACTGGAGAACATCAACGGAGTAAGCCTGGGGAATTCATATACGGCATCGTCAGGCGACAGTGTGTATCAGACCGTTCCAAACGCCAACATTGTAGGCTTCTGGGCAGCGGTGACAATGATGCACGTTGGCGACTCGGTCACAGTCATCATCCCATATATGTCGGCCTACGGCAACCAGACGCGAGGCTCCATCACCCCTTTCTCAAATCTAATCTATCGCATCAAGCTGAAGGAGGTTGTGAACTTCGAACGCCCGTCGAATTGATTATCTCCCCATAACTTTACCTTAAATCAAACCTAACATGCGTCGCAACCCGGCATTGATTCTGAGTCTGTCGTCGGCACTACTGATTGCCGGCGGTGCCTCGGCTCTCACATTGCGCGACTTCCGTCAGTCGCCCGTAAATTCCATTCCCCTCCCATCCGTTCCGGATTCCGTCAATAAGGAAAATTCCTTTGACGTGAAATCTCTTCTTGACAGCCGATCAAAGCGGCTTGGCAGGAGTACGCTGTCAAAATGGGCTGTCGTCGAGACTGACACGGCAGGCCGGATCCGTCTGGCCAAAGCTGAAAAGGGAGCAACTTTGACAACATTCGCAACCCGCATCCGAGCCGACCGCTACGCCAAGGGACGCCTCGTGCTTTCCTCTACAGGACGCGCCACGGTAAGAATCGACGGTAAGCCGGTGATTAGCAAAAGTGTCGGAGATTCCCTTCCAACCGATAACGAGGCAAGCATCGAGTTGCTTCCAAGCCGGGCCTACGACATCACTGTCGATGTGCTCTCTTCCGAGAGCGACCCGGTAGCACCCGACTTCTCGCTTGAATTCCTTCCGGCTGAGAAATTCAAGGATGTAGCAATTGAATCTGCCACCGATCTCAAGCAAAAAGTTCAACCTGTGACGGCGCTTACCGGAGAGCGGGCCTATCGTGCACTTCTTTCCGACGACGGCCGTTATCTATTTGTCCAGACCGGAGAACAGAACTCCCCTACCGACCGTCGCACGCGCACCCGCGTTTACGAGACGGCGGGGGGAAAACTCCTTGCTCAGGACCTCAATGGCAACTGCCGCTGGATGCCCGGAGAGAACAAACTCTACTACACCGTGGCCCGGGGAAACAAGTATGATCTCTTCACGATCGACATTCCCGTGATGACTACAACTCTGCTTGCTTCCGACCTGCCGACGAAGGATTTCACCTTCAGTCCCGACGGAAAGTGGATTATCTATACCAAAACAGTGGACTCGGAGAAAGAAAGCGGTCCGATGCACCGTGTAAAGACCCCCGACGACCGCATTCCCGGCGATAGAGACCGCGAATATCTGATGCGCTATGACCTTGAGACCGGTCTCTCCACCCCTCTGACCCACGGAGGATTAAGCACCGGACTTCTCGACTTTACGCGCAACGGCGACAAACTCCTCTACATGTCGACCACGCAGACTCCCGACCGCTATCCCTTTTACTATACGGATATAATCGAGCTTGACACAAAGACATTACAGACCGACACTATTATTCGCGGGGAGGAGGGCTACATCAACGCTGCCATCTATTCTCCCGATGCGAAAAAACTCTTTGTGATAGGAGGTCCGGATTCTTTCGGAGGCATCGGAGCGAACTACGCCCCTCATGAAATCGGCAACGGATTTGACGGCCAGGGTTATATATTCGATATCGCCACCCGCTCGGCTCGGGCCATGACCCGCGACTTCGATCCTGCGCTCAAGGGGCAGCCCGTCTGGAATGCCCGCGATGGAAAAATCTATTTCCTCGGAGAATCCGGATTTTACCAGAATCTCTATTCGCTTGACCCCGCCACAGGAAAAATCGCGCAACTGGAAGCAGCGGTTCCTTACATCTACCGCTTCAATATCGGAAGCAATGAAGATAAGACCGCGGCATACGTCGGAGGGTCTTTCACGACCGACGGAGTTGTCGGAATCACAGATCTCAAAAATGGCAAAAGCCGTGTTATCGACAACCCGCTTGCTCCGACACTTGAGGAAACGACATTCGGAGAGATGCGTCCCTGGACCTTTACGACCTCCGACGGATCTGAAATTGACGGATACGAGTGTCTGCCTCCGGATTTTGACGCGTCAAAGAAATATCCTCTGATTGTCTACTACTATGGCGGCACCTCGCCCTCGAATGCCACGTTCTATCATCTCTACTCCCCGCAAGTGTTCGCCTCGCGCGGATATGTGGTCTACGTTGTGAACCCGAGCGGAACAACAGGCTACGGGCAGGAATATTCTGCCCGACATGTCAACGCATGGGGACGACGCACAGCTAACGACATAATCGAAGGAGTGAAGAAATTCCGAGACACACACTCGTATGTCGACGGGAAGAAAATCGGATGTATCGGAGCCAGCTACGGAGGCTTCATGACGCAATATCTTCAGACGCAGACAGATATTTTTGCAGCTGCGGTCTCTCACGCCGGCATCTCGAATGTGACGAGTTACTGGGGCGAGGGATTCTGGGGCTACAGCTATAACGCCGTTGCAGCCGCAAAAAGCTATCCCTGGACCGATCCTAAACTTTACACGGAACAGGGTTCTCTGTTCAACGCCGATAAGATTCACACTCCCATTCTTCTTCTTCACGGAGAAGTTGATACGAATGTTCCAATCGGAGAGAGCATCCAGCTTTTCAACGCCCTCCGGATTCTGGGACGCGATGTCGAATTGATCACGGTTGAAGATGAAAACCATGTGATTTCCGACTACGAGCGACGCCAGATATGGCAGAACACGATTATGGCCTGGTTCGCAAAATGGCTTCAGGATGACCCCCGTTGGTGGGACGAACTTTACAAGTAAAGACCCTCCGACAAAATGTTGGAGAGACATTAACAGATAAATAACAATATGCAATTCAATATGATTTCAAGGATAGTGGCCGCAACAGCGGCCGCTATCTTTCTATTACCTGTAGCGACAGGTTGCAGCACAAAAACGGAAAACAGAGGCGATGAAGTCCAGGCCGACATTGAGGCGGCCATCATGCAGGGACGCGAGGCCGCCAGGGTGTTCGTGCAATCGAAATGGAAAGATACGACTGAACTGCAGGAACGACTTCTTGAAGCAAGGGCAAAGCAAAGCACTTTTACTATGGCCGGCAAACCGCACGCAGCCGCCGCCTTTGATTCAGCCTTTGTCTCCACAGTAAGAACGGTCCGTCCGGACGTTGCACGCGAACTTGACAAGCATCCACACAAATGACAGCATTTCCGGAAGCAGAGTTTCGCGACATGAAGGAATTCCTTGACCGCGAGGCTTCGCGTATCAATAACCCGGCCTTCATTGCCGACGACCCCGTGCAGTTTCCCAGACGTTTCACGGATGTGCGGGACATCGAGATAACTGCGCTTATCTCTGCCATAATCGCTTGGGGAAACCGAAAAATGATATGTCGGGATGCGGAGAAGATTCTGAATCTGATGGATAATACCCCTTACGATTATGTAATCGACAAGGGATATGAGGACCTTGACCCGAATCTGAATCTTCACCGCACTTTCTTCGGGCGCCATTTCCAATGGTTGCTCAGAGGGTTGAGAAAAATCTACTCAACCTACCCCTCGCTTGATGCCTTCTGCGCCTCATTAGGGGTCGGGAATGATGAGGCCCCGGCATGGGCCTTCACCGACGGGCTACTCCGCACGGCAATGGAGGAGAACAAAGGGATATCCTGTCCGCAATGTTTCTCCTCAAATCTAAAGACGTCAGCCTTGAAGCGCATCAACATGGCGTTGCGCTGGCTTGTTCGTGATGACGGGATCGTCGATATGGGAGTATGGGAATCAATACCCAAGTCGAAACTCTACATCCCGCTTGACGTCCATGTCGGCAACACGGCCCGCAATCTCGGGCTCCTGACAAGAAAAAGCAACGATCGGAAGGCTGTCAACCAGCTGACGGAAACCCTCCGCAAATTCCGTCCGGATGATCCAGTGATTTACGATTACGCCCTCTTTGGAATAGGAATCGAGAGCAAGCAAAAAGAATTAAGTATGTGTTCGAAATTATTTAATGCATCGCCTCATAAATTCTGAGGCGAACTTTAGAATCCGGCTTCAGTTGCTATGGAACCCCATAACGCCTTCAGCCGAATCCAAAATTTCATCCACATACTTCATAATCCGATACGATAAATAATTTCGTACACATACTTATGAAGATTAGAAATATAATTTGCACGACGGCACTTGCCATCGCGACCCTGCTTCAACCGGGGGTGAATCCTGAAGCTATGGCCCAGAATCCCAAGAGGGAATTCCGGGGAGCGTGGCTTCATGTGATAGGACAGTCGCAATGGCAGAATAAATCAACCGAACAGGCGAAAGCTTATATCCGCGAACAATTCGACAAGCTACAGGATGCCGGAGTAAACGCAGTGATTTTTCAGGTTCGACCCACGGCGGACGCAGTCTATAAATCCGACCTTGAACCCTGGAGCCAGTGGCTGACCGGGAAACGCGGAAAGGCACCCTCGCCAATGTGGGACCCGATGGAATATGCAATTGAAGAGGCTCACAAAAGGGGAATGGAATTCCACGCGTGGCTGAATCCATATCGCGTAACTTCGACATCAGCCGAGGTGCTCCCCGCGAACCACGCATTCAACAAGGAACCTCACCGCTTCTTCCGCTACAACGGGCAAATTCTCTTTGACCCGGCTTACCAGGAGAACCGCGATTTCATCTGCGAAGTAGTCAGCGACATACTCGACCGATATGATGTTGACGCCATCCATATCGACGACTATTTTTATCCTTATCCTGCTCCGGGGAAGTCAATTCCCGACGACGCGAGTTACAAGAAATTCGGGAACGGGAAGCCAAGAGCCGATTGGCGACGCCACAACGTCGATCTTCTAATCGAGCAGCTGCATTCGACCATCAAAGAGCGCAAGCCCTGGGTCAGATTCGGCATCAGCCCGTTCGGTATCTGGCGCAACAAGAAGAGCGATCCGAGGGGTTCGGAATCGAGCGGTCTGCAGAATTACGACGACCTGTACGCCGACGTTATTCTCTGGGCAAAGAACGGATGGGTTGACTATCTTGCACCCCAACTCTACTGGAGTCTCGACACGAAAGCCGCCCCAAGCCGGACGCTCGCCCAATGGTGGAACGACAACGCGAACGGGGCCCAGGTTTATATCGGTCAGGACGTGAAACGCACGATGGATTCCGCCGATCCCGGCAACCATGACCGCAACGAACTGGATACGAAGGTGAAAATCTCCCGCCGGCTTCCTAACGTGCAAGGAAACGTCTGGTGGCACGGCTATTGGGTTACGGGAAACTACAAAGGCGCAGCGGACTCATTGGCGATGAAGTATCAGAGCACAATAGCATTACCACCGGCCTACGGCGACCGGAAGATAGTGCCGGAAGGCGTTCGCGACCTCAAAATAGAGACAGATTCCGAAGGCACATTCCTCGAATGGGAAGCGCCTCACAAAAAATCATCCCGTGATCATGAGACGGACGCGGTCCGTTATGTGGTCTATGAATTCTTTCCCGGGGAGGAACAGGACATCAATGATCCGCAGACCATCGTCTCGCTGACTCCTTTCACGCGTGTGCGCGTCGAATCGGAACGAGGTATGACCTACGCCGTTACTGTGCTCGACCGTATGAACCGAGAATCAAAGCCGACTTTTATCTACTATTAGCCAATCTTCAATTGCAGGCCAAGCGACTGAAGAAGCTTCACAATCGTCCGGAGGGAGGGATTCCCGCCGGACGTTTCTATTTGCTTTATGACCCTTACACTTACACCCGACATATCGGCGAGGGCCTGCTGAGTGAGACGAAGTTCTTGTCTTCGTCCGCGAATTATCGTTCCCAGATCAATCATAAGGTTGCAAATTTTAAATTAGTAATCAGGAGTAATATAGTCTATATCGGATTGGAGAAGCAGAGTCTCCTAATAATTACTTTTTATATCTATTAACACTTATTTGCAATTCAGTGTCATTGGCTTGCAGCATCAGCCTCTACTTTTGTATCGTCAACCAATACTAACCATAAAAACCCAAAAGACATGAACTTCGCAAAAAACATTCTTGCCACCATCCGCCGGAAAGCCGGATTGATCACCATTTATGGAATCGGCTTGAGCATCATTCTTCTGCAGCTTCTATAAGCCTGATTTGCCGAACTTAGCGCAGCGGGCAGCGTATGCCAGCGTCACGACAAAGTCATCACTTCGATAACTGAAAAGAAGAAAAGACTGATTTGTTCCGTCGGGAAGACTGACCTGCGCCTCGCCCAACAACGACCGCCAACTGTCAGACTGATCCGGAAGATTAAATTCTTTCGGATCGAAAACAGGGACAACAGGGGCGGGCCGTGGCATCCGGATAATTCGGATATCTCTGCGGAAATCAAGTCCCGGAGAAAGCATTGCTTTATAGACGGCTTCCTTTGAGGTCCACGCTCTCACACAAAGCTCCACGTCTGAAGAATCGACGAGGGGCTTTTCTTCTTCCGCCATGAAACGATCGAGAATCTTCACAACCTGTTCTCGGTCGGCGCGCTCGACATCAATTCCGAGAGCAGCACGCTCTGAGAAAACGCCGAGTTCGACTTCCGGGGTTGCCGGCAGGGTTGCCACTGCGAAGAGTCCCTCGGTATGGCTAATGGAAATGCGGCCGGCATATCCATAAAGGAAAGGGGCCCCGCTATGGAAATGACCGATTTCTCGGTATGCGTCGACGCCATTCTCGCAATAGACCTGCCGTGCCATATCAAGCCATACTTTTTCAGGGAGGCTCTCCCCTCCTGATACTTCCTCAACCTTTATGCCGGGCAGAGTCGGGTGACGCCAGTAGATAAGCTCCATATCAATCTTCAGATTTTTCCTTCTCTTCAGCAGGGCTTGAAAGAAGGTGGACTTTCACTTTCGTAATGCGATGACGCTCCATGCCAAGGACAGTAAATTCAATCCGGCCCCGAGAAAGCGTCTCTTTAAGAGTCGGGAAATCTCCTTTTATTTCAAGAAGCAATCCCGCGAGCGTTTCTGCATCGCCGACATCGCCGAGTTCCTCGTCATCTATTCCTATTACGCGACAGAAGTCAACAAGGGGCATCTTCGCCTCAATAACGTACGTATCGGGTCCGGTTTTACGATACATGGTGTCGACTTCATCATATTCATCGTCGATTTCACCGACAATCTCCTCGATTATGTCCTCGAGGGTGACAATACCCTGGTTTCCGCCATATTCATCAATTACGATGGCAATATGAATCTTACGGCGGCGGAAATCTTCAAGCAGGTCGTCGAGCATTCTTGATTCAGGCACGAAGTAAGCCTCCCGGATCAGGGATTGCCAGCGAGGACGCTCAGTTTTCCCGATATAAGGAAGGAGGTCCTTACCGTAGAGAACTCCGCGGATTGAATCGTGGGTTGTGTCATAGACCGGGATGCGGGAATAGCCCGAATCGAGGATAACCTTCATCACATCTTCCCATGAGGCGTGAAATTCAATGTGGGTCACATCGACTCGCGGAATCATGATTTCGCGTGCATCGCGTTCGCCGAACGATAGGATTCCTTCGAGCATTTCCTTGTCGCGGCCCTCCTTGACATCGGATATTTCAAGAGCCTTCTCCAGTTCATCCGTAGAGATATTCTCTTCACGCTTGGTGACCACACGATTCACGAGGGCAGTCGACTTCACCATAAGCCGGGCAAGCGGGCTAAAGAAACGGTATAGGAAATTGACGCCTCCCGAGGCAGCTTTCACCCATTGCAATGCACGCCCACGCGCCACAAGTTTTGGAAAAATCTCGCCGCACAAAAGGAGCAGGAAAGTCATAAAGACCGTCTGCACAAGAAAGTTAACGACTGAGGAATGGAAGCTCACCGCCTGATTGATGGCAAAAGTGAGCAACACAACCATCGTAATGTTTACGAGATTATTGGTGATTAGTATTGTTGCGAGGAGGCGTTCGGGGTCGCGAAGCAGATTGAGAGCGGACTTTGCTTTGGGAGAATCATCATCCTCCTCAAGGTTCTCGACATCCTGTCGCGAAAGACCGAAATAGGCTATTTCACTGCCGGAAACGAAGGCGGAAACACAGAGGCAAAGAATGGCTATGAAGACAATGAACCACCATGTGGCCCACTCCTGAGGAGCATGGAAAGTAATAGCCGGTAAAGGGTCGGTATCCAAATTTTTAAATGATTTGTTTAGGCGCAAAATTAGTAAAATAAATCAATTTTAGCAAACAGAATTTCAATATATAAGGAAATCGTGAATCCGATTGATTATCTTGGAATAATATCTTATATTTGCAATTGGAACAATATCCTGATAATATGAAACGAAAATTTTTAATGGTCTTTACAATGCTGGCGCTTCTCATGGGAGCCCTTCCGGCATGGGCCTTCGAGATGTACATATATCTCGAAAACAACGAACACGTGGACGTGTCAACGGCCGGAGGGAAGCTACTGCCTCTCTCGACCGGCGCCAACTACATTACGCTTGAAGATTCCGACTCGCCCTTGACTCTGACCCCTCGCGAGGGATGCGCCTTCACTGAACTTGTCTATGACGGACACTTCGCCTGGCCCGGAGAGGAGGCCGTTACGATAGATGTCGGAGAGGGTTCGTCGATCTCTGTCTACACTCGCGGCGAAATCGAGACTTACAATGTTTCCTTCACCGGAGATCTTGATTCTTTCACGTCGGTGGCGGGAAGCGTGACTCTTGATCCTCACGGCACTACGGCTATCAAGCAGAACGAGGCGGTCGGAATTTCTCCGCGTCCGGGCTATATCATAACGTCGGTCACCACCACTCCTTTTATGGAGGTGATGGGAGGAGGCAATCAGTGGGTCTTCTTCCTGACCTCCGACGTGACTGTCAACGTGACAGCCAAGGAGGCGCCGAAAGGAAATGTAGTTATCAACATCGACGATCCGACCAACGCGGCCGTGACGACGGCTATAGGGAAAGTGCTCTCTCTGGAGGCAGGCGACAACTATGTGGCAGTGGACCCGGAGACTGAATCGCCGCTGAAAGTTACAGCGCGTCCCGGGGCCAATATATTAATCGTTGCTGACCCGACGATTATCCAGCCTGATGCCGACGGGACATATACCGTCAATATCAATCCCGACGCCTCGCTGACCAATCTCTATATAGTCACAGAGCGTTACCAGAGCAACAATCTTACAATCAACGTTAACGATGCTACATTCCTCGATCTAAAGGATGACTCGGGAAATTCCATACTTCTATCTGACGGCACAAACCGACTCGCATTTGACTTCACGGGCAACGACATGCTGCATGCGAGCGCAATGGGAGACGGAACCCTTTCACGCGTTGTGGTCGATAATATAGATCAGGAAATTACCGACGGAAAATGTGAGTTCCGGATTTATAAAAATTCGGTTGTCGACATCCTTATGTCGGGATCAACTCAGGAAACGGGTTGGATATCGATTGTAAACGAGGACTTCAGCGGATTTCCTGAAGGAACGGAAGATGAACCGGACCTGTTCACATCCCTTCTCTTGGAAAACGGATATTTCATCGACCCGTCGCGATTCCGTCCGTATAATCCCGACGCCACAAATGCGTGGGGAGGCATGAACCTCTACCCCTCCGGCGGGTCTCTGGCTGTGATCGGCGGATTCCTCAACACCCCGACAGGCGACTATTCAGGAAATCTGCGAATGACCTTCCGCGCCCGACTTATCCCCGGTCATAACACGGAGGATGTGACGGGCATTGAGGTTCTTCTCATACGCCGGAGCGCCATTGTGGACTATAAACGCCAGACATTCACTCTCACTCCTGAATGGCAGACATTCACCTTTGAGGCCGACAACGGATGGTTTCACGACACCTGCATCCAGTTCTTTTCCGCCGGAGAACTCAGCTATCAACTCGATGACATAAAGATTGAACACCGTATTGTCGGCATCGAACCTCCCAAATCAGGTCAGGCCACTGATCTTGGTGACGACGGCTTCACTGCCAACTGGGAAACCACCGACACTGCAGACAAATATCTGCTCAGCGTGTTTACGAAAGAGAGTGACGGAGAAGTTGAGAACATCGTGGAAGATTTCGAATCGCTCACCGTCGATGGCAACGGACATATCTCCACGTTCCCCACAGGGTGGGAATATAATCTGAGTGCATCGGGAAGCGATCGGGAGCTCAACGAGGATACGGCCTTCTCGGCGTCAGGATTAAGTGTATGTCTTGACGGAACGGGGGATTATATTCAGAGTCCTGTCAACTCACGCGGCATCTCGCGTCTCTCCTTCCATCTCGGTGCGGACAACTCCCTTAACGGAAACGCTATGACCTCGGCTGTGCTCAATGTCGGAGCTCTCACTGATTCCGGCTGGATGCCCTGGCTGATGCAGTCGATGACATATCTTGTCGGAGCCGGCGGAACGGCCGACGTCGATGTCACCGACCATCTGAATCTTTACGACAATATCTACGCCGTAAGATTTGAGCTCCAGAAATCTTCTGAAGATCGTGTGCTCGTGATGATTGATAATGTGGAATATGACGTGCCGGGACCTGAATTGCTGAACTACGTCTGGGAAGACCGTGAAGTCGAAGGAGGCAACACGTCCTCCTGCCGTGTTGAGGACGAGGCAATGGATCCTGACACCGACTACTGGTACCACGTAAAAGCGGCCAACACGAGTTATGTTTCCGAGCCGAGCGAGGCGGTGATGGCCTTTTATGCTCAGACGCCCGTCGCGTTCGATGCCACCGATGTCAGCGAAAATTCCTTTACAGCCAACTGGGAATGCGGTCCGAAGGCCGATTCGTTCGACCTCATGCTTTACCGGACATTCGAGGCCCGCGAGGATATTCATAATGCAGTGATTATTGAAGAGGACTTCGGACACATCCAATCTTCCGGCACTCCGGAGAACCCCGAAACCGGCGCATACACTACCGGCACTTTCTCTCTTGACGAATACACGCGCCTTCCGGGATGGACCGCGACATCATATTCATTTGCCAACGGAGCGGTCGGAGGTCTTCCCGCAAAGGATGGATACCAAGTCGGAGGACTTATCACGCCCTCTATCGACCTATCGAACAACGGAGGCAAATGCCGCCTGATTCTACGCGCCTGGTTTGAGGATGGCGATGCAATTCAGATACAGGGAAATTCAAGCGCCACTTACATTGCCTCCGCATGGAACGGCACGGGATGGAAAGATCTCGAATGCGAGTTGCAGAATTGCGGAGATAGCGAAAAACTAACCATCTGGAGCGGATTCGGACGCCCGTTCATGATTGACTATATCAGGATTGAACAGGATTTGAAAGCCGGCGACCGGGTCGACATCGTCACTAACGCCATCAATATCAGCGACGTCTCCTTACGCTCAATGCGTTTCGACCGTCAGATTAAGTTCGACGACCTCAAACTGGGATATGAAGTTGCCTCACGTCGTTACTACAACGGCGACCCGTCTGACTTCTATCTCTCCTACCCTTCTGAACGAATTAATGTCGAATTGCTAGGCAGCTCTATAGAGCCGGCCATCGAGGATCAAGGTCTCCGGATTACCGCCGGCGAACGCTGCGCGACTATCGAACTATCCTCGCCGGCACGAGTTGAAGCCTATTCTACCGACGGGTTGCAACTTCGCGCCATGGGCTGCGAAGTCGGAACAACCACCATTCCTCTGCCGTCAGGCCTCTGCATCCTGCGCGTCGATAACCGGACCTACAAACTCCAAATCAAATAAAGGTTTTAAACGTTGAGCTAAAAAAATTGCTGCGCGGAGTCGCGCAGCAATTTTTTTATTCTACAATCCGAAATTACGGAATAAGGATTCGGAACGCACGCTCTCCAACCCTTACGACACATAGGCCGGACGGAAGAACGATTTCCTTATGATCGGAATCCATTTTGCCAGCGGCAAGCAGTAGCCCGTCGATGCCATTGACGGAGTAATCCATTCCTTCAAAACCGCTGATAACAGCCATTCCCTTCCGGGCGATTACGCTGCCTCCTACGGAGCCGTTTACGTTTTGAACACCGCTGACCGGATTGATCGTATACCCACAAAGGATAAGATAATTCTCGGTGGTCGGGAGTTTTCCATCTATATAGAGGTTCATCCAGGGACGGTTACGATAGTTCTCCGGAATGGGGATTACAGCATTCGACCAGCCTGTGCCGGCAGGAATCGAACCAATCAGGATCGGTGCAGTCTGTCCCCAGGTCGTGGCATAAATACTGATATTCTCGGCAGCCCCTTTTCCGGTCCAAACATTGAAGATTGCCACCGGGTCTTCGGCTCCCACAGTCGAGAACTTAGGCAAACCCATTCTTACCCGCGAAGGCGCTGCGTCGGTGTATCCGATCACACCGTATGCCGCCTCTGGATTGTAATAATCGGGGTTGACAAGTTCAGGCTGACACCATGTCCAAGCTCCGTCGGAATACTCGCTTGTCGGAGCAGACGATGTGATCGGAGAATACTTGAACTCCATATTCTCGTAATCCTCCTTAATCGGGAGCGAGTAGGGAGTGCCGACTACAGTCCCGACAAAGCTTCGTGCATAAGAAATGCCGGCAGCATTTTCAGCGGCGATTCCAATGCGGATAAATTGCTGGGGAGTTCCTTTCTCAAGTCTATATTCGTAAGATGTCACATCCGTGCCGGCTAATACGGGATCACCCTCAAAGGATCCGTCGGTAGCGATCGGACCAATCCAGTAATTGATTCCGTCAGGGCGGAAGTAACCGCCGTTAAGCGATTCAACAGGGGGAGTCCAAGTTAGAGCAACCGACATATTGTCTTCAGAAATCTTTCCATTGAAATTCTCGACGAACCCGAGCATATCCATTCCTGTAAACGTCGACACCTCGGCATATTGTCCTTCCAAGCCATCAACTTCAGCAACCACCTTGATATAATTTTCACCCTGAGAAGTGGGTACGACAACCTGCTGGAGCGAACCCGGCTCACCTTCGACCGACACGTTTTCAGCACCGTAGGCAGTTGCCTTCACTGTTCCGGAGATAGATTCCCCGTTGACATATTTTTCCGGCAGACGGAAAGAGAGCACTGCGGAAGGCACTGAATGGTCGACCGAAAGAATCTCCAGATCGGTGACTGCGGAAGGCACCTGCGCCACAAGTTCCGTTGCGTATACGCGGATATTGCGAACGATAAGATCCTTTTGGTCAGGATCGGAACATCCACGGACAGCAATATAATATTTACCGGCGCGAGGAACAGAGAATACACCCGAATATTCCACATATTCATTGAATTTCTGGGCGCGAGTCTTGGAGATGACAGGGATTGTCATGGCTTCTACAGTAGGTTCCGTGCCGGCCCAGACTTCGAAATATTCACGCGAGCCGGTGTAACCACCGCGAGCGGCATCAATTGAAACCTTATAAAGAACCTCATTAGTCGGGAACGAGGCTGCGGGAAGAATCAGCCAATCGTCGGCCCTCTTCATGCTCCACCCCGAAGCAAAACAGAGATCACCCCAAGCATCCGTAAGACGCCAGCGGCCATATTCGGGGCCTTCATCGTTGTCAATTATCGTCACGAGTTCACCGTCATGCCAGGTTGGTTCGATTGTCAAAGGAAGATCGAAGGGCCGACCGATTATCATTTTCTCGGAATAACCGGGCTCGGAGCAGAGATCGGCGGCGACTGCCACGACCGATGCACGATAAGCGTTCTGAACGGCATCCTCATCCTGACTGATCGACAGCCATGTCATAGTTGTCGTCCCCACTTCCTCGTCATTGATGAAAACTTTGTAGAACACCTCCGACGTATCAAGGTATCCTCCGTGAACGCCCCCAATCACGGCGTCCCAGGAAATCATATCAGAAGAGAGCTTCACATTGGCCGGTGCAAGCGGAATGTCATTTCCGACATAAACCGTTATGACTCCGGGATAACCGAGCACGTTGCCGGATTTTGCACGCACCGTGAAGGTGTGTTCTCCCTGTTCCACAGCAACGGCAGGAAGCGTTACAGATTCTCCGGGGACTCCTGCGCCCTTCTCAATCTGCTTTCCGTTATCAAAAAGCAGCCATTCGAGAGAGCCCTCAAGAGTCTCCCCATTGAGGGCCACTTCCGGAAGAGTAAAGGAGAGGGAGCCGGTCAACCGGTTTCCTTCGTAAGAAGCGCTTACAGTCGGGGCCGCCGGGGCTGAGGAATCGCTGACATCGTCAGCGGAAATGAAGAATGTGAACTGCCGGTCGACAGGATATTGCACGAGCGTCTCCATTCTTTTTTCAGAGGGATATATAGCGTAAAGATTTGACTTAGCCTCATAGACTGCGGGATTCCACAGGAGATAGCCGTCGTTAGGACTCACGGCAAGCGCACCCTTTCCGTTTGCAAGATCTGAAATCGGGAGATCGAAGAGCTCTGTTGTTGACCCGTCGGGGAGCAACTTGACAAATTTTCCCCATGTGTTAACACCGTAAAAACAGTTGTCGGAGCTGCTCCAGCAGAAGGAATAGCATCTGTCGCCGGGAAGTTCGAGCGTCTTGATCACGACAGTCTCTTCCGGCTTGTCGGCCGGCGCCGACTTGAAGGCATATACAAAGTCGCTTGAAGGACCGACCATTCCGTACCCATAGATCCGGCCGTCGGTAGGGTTATAAGCCGCGGAGTTAAAGTAAGGTGTAAGGTCGTCCTCAATATCGATTACGCGGCTTGAGAACACCTCTCCTGTCATCATGTCGAATTCCTGATAGGCATACAGGAGGGGTTGCTCTTCGGAAGCCAATGCGACAGAACAGAGACCACAGAGCCGTCCGTTTCTAATCCATCCGTTGATAAGGTTGGCCCATGATTCGGCATAGGGATAATCCCAAAGTCGAGTGCAACTCCCTTTAGGGTCAAGTTCGAAAAAGCCGGGAATGAAATCCTCCTCGTCCATATATGACATATAGCCATAAAGGGAGGAGCCGGTTGGTCCAATTTTAGTCGGTCCGGCCGGTTTGGCAGACTTGGCATGTTCAAGAGCAAGAGCCTCGGCAGAGACCTGAACATCCTTCACGTCGGCACGAACCTGCCCTTTCTCTCCATCTACCGGAAAGGATGAACCGATCCAAGCGGCAGCCGGGAGAGCCAACAACATGGAAAGGGCCGTAAGTTTCGTTTCTTTTCTCATGATTTCTTATTTTATGGAATAAAACAGCCCTATTCGGACGCAATCACGCGCTGAACAGGGCTGTTAAGATTTGTAAGATTCAAGTGCGTCCAAGCACTTCGTAATTATTCACAGGATTCGGCTCAGAAAACCACTTTCTGCATGCGGACCGCTCCGTTAGCACCTTCGACACGCTTGATAATTACCTGACCTTTCGCGGGCTCAGAAATGCGGAACCCATTTACGTCATAGTATTCAACAGACTTAACAGTGTCGATGCCCACGAGCTCAACGCCAACAGAAGCACCACCCTTGAACGCCACCTCTTCGGAATGGAGCGCCTCGATGTCGCCGTAGATAGCCTGAACTTTCACAGTATAATCCTTATCCTGTTCGTGAGCGAACGAGTGGGAGGGAAGCCATGCAGAGGAACCTTCATTATCCACCTCCACATCATCAGAAAGGAGTGCGATCTCGGATTCATCGGCTGCCGGACGGGTCACGAGCACTGATTCATCGTTGAGATAGACACGATAGGCGTCAGGCTCACCGAACGAACCGTTAGCCGGAGCCTCCCAAGAGATAAGGGTCGTGCCGTCTTCCTTCGATTCAACGATGATATTTTTAACGGAACGATAGTCGTCAATGAGCACTTCATCAAATTCGATATTTGCAAGAGTTCCGTTAGAAGTATCACCCAAATGTTGTTTTGCACGGAAGATCAGCTTGGCGCTTTCTCCGACAGCATCCTCCAGAGAGATGAATTTCTTAACCCATTTATAGTCTTCGGGATTATTTTGTTCACCGGCAACGTCATCTGCGGGCACAACATTGAAGATTTCGTAAGCCTCGTCTTCAGAGGAAAGAAGAAGCTCGACGGCAAGCTCCATCGGATTGTTGAAGTGACCCAAAGTATAGAACGAAAGGACAGGATATTCAGCATCCTTGAAATTGATTCCGGCCGATGTGAGGGCAACCTGATATTCGCCATCCTCCCATCTGTAGGGTTTCATAACGTAGTAACCATCATTGGTGTTTTCGTCATTGTCCCAACCATAGTAGTACGTACCGTTTACACCCGTATAACCGGAATAGTCGGATGTTGTCGGATTGCTTTCCAGGCTTCCGGACTTCGTCCAGGCCAGCTCAGTGCTCGTGGAATAGAGACCTAAATCCTTGGAGAACGATTCTTTGAAAGGAAGCTCATAATCAGGACCCACCACGAAATTTGCGCTTGTGTAAACCTTATCGCTATCGCCTAAATTATTATAAGCAGTGATTCCATAATAACAAGCGGTCGGTTCTTCGAGATCTTCATACGTATCGACGAAAGATAGATCCGTGATTCCGGAAGCAATCTCAACATCCGTTCCGTAATAAAGGTCTCCGGAGCGACGGTAGACTTTATAAAGCACGGATGCAGGATCGAACACGCCCATATTCTTGCCGTTGACAGGAGCTTCCCAAGTAATGTTCACACCATCGGCAGTTTGAACGCCCTTTACATTGCTGACCTTTCCGGGAGAGTCGAGGCCGACATATTTTTCAAGAGAATTGGGATCGGATTTTCCATATTTTCCTACCGCGTAGACCTGGAAGCGATATGTTGCACCCTGTTCGAATTCAAGATCAAATTCGTAGGTTTCGCCCGGTTCGGGATTCTCCACAGCATATATTTCATTGGAGGTATAATAATCGACATACTGACACAGGCTCAGTTTCTCAAGCGGGCCCTGCAGATCTTCTCTCAAGGAATTTTGAGACGGAGCGGTGATTGAGAAATGGAGAAGGCCGAGGTTGTCGAGATCTCCGGAAACTGAAGAGGAAGGAGCGGCGGGTTTCTCTCCAATGTAAAGGTAGCAATACTTGCTGTATCCGTTGCTTTTTTTGTTGCCGTCCTCATCGAGCTGATAGGCCGTGCAGGTGTAGTTGTATTCATTGCCGAACACCAAGGGTTCTTCATCAATGAACTCTACTTTTGCGCCGGGGGCAACCCCTTCTGCGATATAAACCGGGAATTCGTATTCACCAATAGAATAACAAGAACGTGTTACCTCAATGAGGTCAATATCCTCGGTCAAATCCTTGTAGACATAGCTCCAAGTGTTGTAGTCGTAGGTGCCCTGATCGGTCTTTGGAGCAATAAAATAGCCGGATATTTTGACAGTGCCCTCGTCAAAGTTCAGATCTTGAGATATTGCAAATTCCACTGGTTCGCCCGGGCAGAGCTCAGTTGCTGCAAAAGCTCCGGGGGCTGCAAGAAGCGAGGCTGCAAGAAGCGTGTAAAGTTTTTTCATTTGTTTCATTGTGTTAGCCTTGCTCCGGATCAAGGATGGTTATGGCATCATTTTTGAAACTTTGCGCTTTCCGGAGAAATTACGAATAGCTTCAAGGCAATTTGCAAAAGCGCTTGGCAAGTTTCGTTGAACAAATTTATGATTTTTCTACGACATCTACAAATTCAACGAACATTTTGCTTATAAATTTATGAAAAAAATCGTCCTGTCTTCCGACAGGACGATTTTATGTTAGCGTGATGCGCAAATCAGAAAACCACCTTCTGCATGCGAACTGCGCCATTAGCGCCTTCAACACGTTTGATGATCACCTGACCCTTCACGGGTTCTTCAACGCGAAGACCGTTCACATCATAATATTCAACAGACTTCACTGTGTCGATGCCTACGAGCTCAACGCCAACAGTAGCGCCACCCTTGAAGGCAACTTCCTCAGAATGGAGAGCCTCGATGTCACCATAGATGGCCTGCACCTTAACGGCATAATCCTTATCAGCTTCGTGAGCGAAGGAATGGCTGGGAAGCCAAGCTGAGGGCGTTTCGGTCTCCTCGCCGACTTCAGTCTCTTCAGAAAGAACTGCTACTTCCTCTTCAGGAGTTTCTACCTCGGGACGTTTTACGAGCACAGGCTCTTCATCGTTGATGAATACACGGTATGCATCGGGTTCGCCGAACGAAACGTTCACGGGAGCTTCCCAAGAGATGAGTGTCGTGCCATCTTCTTTAGGCTCTACGGAGATAGTCTTCACAGACTTGTAGTCGTCGATAAGAATTTCGTCGATTTCGATGTTTGCAATATTAGAGTTGTCGCAGTCGCCCGCATGCTGTTTTGCACGGAAAATCACCTTTGCACTTTCACCTGCAACATCCTCAAGAGTAACAAATCTTTTTACCCATTTGTAATCTTCGGGCTGATTCTGTTCCTCTGCTACATCATCACCGGGAACTACTGAGAAGATTTCGTAACCTTCCTCCTCAGAAGCGAGAAGAAGATCGATGGTGAGTTCCAAGGGGTTGCCATAGTAACCCATAGTATAGAAAGAAAGAACGGGATATTCTGCCTCGGAGAAATCAATACCGGGAGACGTGATCACGCCTTCATACTCTGCATCGCCATAACGATTGGGGCTGATTGCACAGAAACCCTCATTCGTATTTTTGTCAGGATCGTATCCGGAATAGTAGGTACCGTTAACTCCGGTGTAACCAAGATAGCTGTAGAGCTTAACCGAGGAATCAAGGTAGCCGGACTTCGTCCAGAGCTGATCCATGCTTGCGCTGTACATCGAAGGATCGTTATAGAAAGTCTCCTTGAACGGAAGTTTGCAGTCGGGACCTACAACATAATTCGTTTCGTTAAGGACAATGTCGCCATTACCAAAATCATTATATGCACTGACTGCATAAGAGCAATTGATCGGACCGGTGAGACCTTCGAACGTATCCACGAATGAGAGTTCGGAGATGCCGGAAGCAATCTCTGTATTTGTTCCTGCCCAAGCGCTGCCTGTGTGGCGATATACTTTGTAAAGCACTGTGGAGGGATCGAACACACCATTGTTTTTACCGCTGGTCGGAGCGTTCCAGGAAATCTTCATACCATCCTGAGCTTCCTCGACAGTGATGTTGCTAACCTTGCCGGGAGCATCAAGTCCCACATATTTCTCGAGCGAAAGGGGATCGGACGTACCGAAGTCGGAGATTGCGAACACCTGGAATTTATAAGACTTACCCTGTTCGAATTCCATGTCAAACTCATAGTTTTCGCCGATTACAGGATTCTCCACAGCATAGATTTCAGGAGTTTCACCGAATCTGATGTATTCGCAGAGACTCAGCTTCTTAATGGGAGCCTTCTGCTCTTCATTATTGAAGTTAAGAGAATTTGCGCTGATGGTGAAATGAAGCGAGCTCAGATTATCGATATCAGCGGAAATTGAGCCATCGGGTCTACCCGGTTTCTCTCCGATATAAAGATAGCTGGATTTGCTTGAACCGGTCTTCTTTATATTACCCTCTTCATCGAGCTGATAACCGACGCACTTGTAGGTATAGCTATAACCGAACTGGAAGGGGTTTTCGTCGGTAAATTCGATGCGAGCACCGGGAGTAATTCCTTCGCCTCTATAAACAACGACATCGGTCTCGCCAATCGCGCTGCAGCTACGAAGAACGTCGATGCGGTCAATGTCCTCAGTCAAGTCCGGATATACATAGTTCCAGTTGGAATCCCAACTACCGGGACCTTTTGTCGGGGCTACAAAATAGCCGGTAATTACGGCAGTTGCCTCGTCGATGTTGAGATCCTGGCTTACACCGATTTCCAAAGGCTCACCCGGAACAAGTTCCGTTGCGCCAAATGCAGTAGGCGCCACAAAAGCGGATACAGCCAGCAACGTGTAAAGTTTTTTCATCTGTTTCAATGTGTTAGTCTCGCTCCGGATCGAGGTTATTAGGAAAACAATCGAGTGAAACTCAGCAACTTCCGGAGTTACATCAATAAGCTTAAAAGCAATTGGCAAAGCGCCGAACACGTTTCACGGCGACAAATATAGAATTTTCCAGTGAATTACGAAAAAATTATAACAACTTTTTCATTAAAAAAAGATATTGTTACCGTTCTCATATTCAGATTATGAACAAAACCGGACAGTCTGTCACAAAATCAGTCTGCCACAAATGAGACTTCGCCGAGAGTTACATACCATAAATACCCCCTGACACTTCGGAAAAGCCCCGTATCCTTGAGCAGATCAACGTAACGTTTCACTTGCCGGGAATAGACTTCAGGCTTGTGGTGGCCGAATTTATAGTCGATCACTTCCACTTGATCTCCGTCGTAGATCACGATTCTGTCGGGTCGTCTCATCTTATAATCTCCGTGGAGAATGTTGCGTTCGGCAAGTACACGTCCTGATCCGTCGAACCAACGTTTCACATCGGGATTCATAAGGCTTTCCGTTAATGATTCGATAAGTTCCTCCACTCTCGAAGCGGGGAGAAGTCCGGCGATCTTCAATTTTCGCACGGCACGCGGAATATCGGCCATCGTAACGACATTTTCAAGAGCGGCGTGCCGGAGGTTGCCTTCCGACCGAGGGTCGGAATCCTTTTCTTCCGAAACATCAGGAAGCGCTTCCAGACGGTAACAAAGTTTTTCGGGGGCCGGATAAATCGGATAGTCGTCGCATAAGACCGCAACTTCACGCTTATCCTCGGCTGCAGACTTGTCTGCAGTTTTTTCCCTCTCTGAGATGCGAGATTCCGGCCCGGCGGCCTGCTCCCCTATGCGTAGAATTATTGACTTATCATCCGGCCGGGAGTCTACAGACACATCAGCGCCATCGACCAGATATCCTTCCGGATCGGGAGTGATTGTCTCGATGCGGGAAGCAAATCGTTCGAGAAGCGAACCAATCGTGAAAGACTCCATGCGGGAGGGATCTGCTTTCTTAGGAGCCTTCGGATATGGGGCAAACACATAGAGTTCTTCGCAAGCACGAGTGAACCCGACATAAGCACGGTTGACATTGTCAAGTTTATATTGGTCATAATAGCGATGAAGCTCCGATTCATGAGCCGTCCCGGTCATCTTCTCCGAGACCTCCACCGGGAGGTAAGGAGGAAGGCCGTCGGCCAAACCTTCCGGAAGCATGGGTCGAACCCAGCGCCATTCCCGTCCACGCGAAGAAAGAGTGTCGTGAAGTTCCCAGTTTGCAAAGGGAATGATCACGCATGTAAACTCCAGCCCTTTGGATTTATGGATGGTCATCACTCGGACAGCATCCGTATCTTCCGGAGAAGAAATCGAGGCTTTGAGCGATTTGCGTTCCCACCAATCGAGGAAAGAGGAGATATCGGTGGGATGCGCTTCGCAATATTCGAGCACGAGATCCTGAAAGGCCGCGAGATAAATGGCGTCGTTTCTCCTAAGAACCGGGTCAACGAATCTTGAGACGATAGCCTCGACCAGAGCCGGGAGGGCAACAGACTCCATCCGCGAGAGCATGTCCCGAAGGGCATCGAAGTCGGTTCCCATTGAAAGGAATGTCCGGACGAGTTCCTCTGTCGGCAGGTCGGGAGAATCAAACATATAATAACGGAGGTTGCTTTCAAGATCTGACCAGTTGACCGATCTTACCTTTTCTTCATCTTCATCGGGAAGAGAGGGTTTCGCGCCACGCGCCACACTCGCCAGACAGGCAACCACAACAGCGACCGCCTTTGATGATTTGACAAGCAACGACTGATCACTCACAAAAGGGATTCTGCAGGAGTTTTCCCCGCAGGAGGAATTATGGGTTATAATCGCATTAATCACACTTTTGGCCTGATTGTTATCATCAACCAAAACGGCAATGTCACGCATCTTATATCCACGTGCGGTTATAGAAAGAATCCTGGATGGGATGCTTTCCACAAGATGTGTGAGTGTCTCGGGATTCTTTTCGTAAATCACCGCCTCGACATATCCTCTCACACCATCCTCCACAGCTTTTTTCCCCGGGGGCTGAATCGTGTTAGAATAAAGCCTGCGAAAACTCAGCCTTGAGGGTGACAGGTCAAAATATTTGGAATCGAGAGAGTCGGCAAGAAAGCTGAATAAGGAATTGTTGAATCTGATAACATTAATCCGGCTACGCCAGTTGGTATTATGTTCGGGGGCATCCCCGAGTATACTGACTCGACCGGCAAACTGCGCGGGGACGACATCCGTGATAAGCGACGGGTCGGCATTACGGAATCGATAGATGCTCTGTTTGGCATCGCCGATGATAAGATTGTCGTTCTCCCGCGACATACTCTCCGCGAGGAGAGGTTTCAGATTGGCCCACTGCAGCCGCGACGTATCCTGGAATTCGTCGATCAGAAAATGATTAAGATATGTTCCCAGCCTCTCATAAATGAAAGGGGCGTCGGAGTCTCCGATCATCTCATTGAGAATGGAGGAGGTTTCCCCTAACTCTATAGCATTATTCTCGTCAAGTATAGCTGCCCTCCGGTCAAGAATGACAGAAAATAGGCCCATATAAGGAATATTGGCTTCGTAAAGTTTCCATGCCCGATAGGCGGGCTCGGAGAGAAGATTCTCCCAATCTTGCCAGAGCTGCGACAATTCCTGCGCGCCGGACTCAAGAAAGGCCGCCTGCTCGGGAGACTGTTTCCGGAAAGTGATAAAATTTTTAGCGGAAAGTTTGGATTCAAGATCCGGAATAGTGGTGGCGGGAAGGGAATCCTCCGAGGAGTCGAGGATGAAACGCGCGATGGCGGGGAAAACGCCAAGCGTAGATCGACCCGTAAGGGAGGCGATCTCTTCGGGGAGGCTGTCGCGGAAAGCCGCGGCTTTTTCAAGAAGAATCCTTCTCGGTTCGCGAAGGCGGGAGGCGAATAATTCCTGAAGACGCAGAAATTCTCCCTCCAAATCGGAATCAGCTGCAAAATAATCAGCGATAAATTTCCTGACCGATTTGTAATCTTCATTTTCGAGTCGGGCCACGGCCGCAATGAGGTCTGAATATGATCCTCCGGCCTTTGTTTTTCCTTTCTCCCGACGCTGGAAAATCTGCCATCCTTTTTTTTCCCGATCCATCAGAATCCTGATCCAGAAGAGAGTCGAAGGTTTGGCATTGCGGGTGTCAAGTTCCTCAAGAACGGCGTTGACAGCCAGTCGGGTCAGATAGTCAGTATCAAGCTCCACCTGATAGGAATCATTGACTCCCGTTTCGTAAGCGAATGTACGGAGCACATGCTGAAAGAAGGAGTCGATCGTGGAGACGTTGAAGTCGGAATAATTATGAAGGAGGATTCCGAGTGCGCGCCGGCAGACCTGCTGCAGACGCGATTGCGGGACACCGAGCTCTTTGCAAAATTCCTTTTCATAGTCCGGGCGCTTACCATCTTTGATGACAACATCGGGATAGCCAAGTGCAAAGAGTTTCTCAACGATGCGGAGCTGCATTTCGTTAGTGGCCTTGTTGGTGAAGGTCACGGCGAGAATATGAGAAAGCGAGTCTTCGAGTTCGGCAGGTTCGCGGAGACGTCGCGGCTCTCCTTCAGGACGGATGGTGATGAAGAACCAAATGAATTTTTTTGCGAGGGTGAAAGTTTTTCCTGACCCTGCCGAGGCGCGTTGCAGCTGGAGCATTTCTAAAAGATAAACGAAGAGAGGGTCTCAGAATCTGAAACCTTTTTCAGAGAGAAGGGCGCGGACCTTGTCGGCACAGTCGCCCTGCACGAGAATCTCCCCGTTACGGGCACTTCCTCCGACACCCAGCTTTTTTTTAAGCCATGCGGCCAGTTCGGAGAGCTCCTCTTCGTTGCAACTAAACCCTTCGACTATAATGACAGTCTTACCACCCCTCCCCTTTCGTTCCTTGAAGAGACGCAGACGACCTGCATTAGTGGCGGGTTTCTCTTCTGAAGAACCTGCATCGGGAACATCATCCCCGGGCGGGAGGGTCGGATCATTGAGAAGCGATCCGAGAGCATCTTTCCAGTCCATTTTTAAATTTTAGAGAGTTTGCGTGACAGATCGTTGAAATCATCGGCACGGTCGACGAGATTTCCGGCGCGGTCATAGATAAAAATCGCGGGGAGAGTGGCCACGTTATAATCGGATGCGGCCGAGGAATGCATTCCGAGAGGGTCGATAACTGTGGTCCAGGGAAGATTTGCGGCCGCTTCGCGCCATGCGTATCGATCTTCATCAAACGAGACATGATAAACGCGGAGCGAGGGACGGGATTTGAGGATGTCGGACACGGCACGATTGAATGCCGGGGATTCCGGCTCGTTCATCATTGAAAAGAGGAGGATTGCAGGCTCGCCCCTGCCGACAATATCGGATAGCTTCACACACCGTCCTTTTTCATCATCAAGGGCAATGTCGATCATTGAGATCTCCGAAGCTTCAATCACCTTCTGCTTTCCATCGGCAGCCTTCCGGCGCCGTAGGGCCTCTTTCGAGACTTGTTCCAGCATTCCAGCATGGGGATCGCCCGGACGATACTGAAGGAACTGAGTGGCGACGGCGGCATAATAACGAGCATCCTCCGGATCGGCGGGGTTATAAAGAGGCTGCGAGCCGGAAGTTTTGGTCAGGATGTAATAACTCAGAATAGAGCCTTCCCCATCGCGGATAAACTCCGAATAGACATTGCGCTTAAACGCCTTAACGCTGTCGGGATTATTGAAATTCAGTTTCTGGAGCTTCTTTTCAAAATCCGCGAGACGTTCTGCATCCCGCGAACCTGACAAGGAAAATTCGCGTCCGAATTTGTCGGCAGAGGAAGAGAGGACGATATGCTCGACCGAATCGACGGGAAAATAGACAAAAGAGGAGCCGAGCGCAAGCCGGTAGATTTCCGGGGAGCCCGGGGAGGCCACTTTCAAGGAGAATGATCCGGTGGAAGATACGCGTGTTGAATCGACGGGAATCCAATGGCCGGCGAAGTCAGATTTTTCGACCACGACCGAACGGCCTTCGGCCCCGTAAATATCGCCCGAAATCGAAAACTTCGGGTCTTGTTTGCATGAAGAGAGACTCAGGAGAAGAAGGGCCGAAAACAGTCCGGCATTCCAAAGGGAGAAAAGGGGATTTGACATCGTGTGAATGTAAAATTATTGGACAACCTTCGAAGACTACAAGAACAAGTAGGATTCAGGGACCACAAAATTAAGCAATTTTATTATAATTAGGCGCGAGGGAGTGGGAAACTTTTATTAAATTTGCAAAAAATTCGCAGAAGAGAAAAACAATAACGATTTTATGAAACCAATCAAAAAAACCATAGCCTTGCCCGATGGTCGCGAGATAACGATCGAGACCGGCAAACTTGCCAAGCAGGCTGATGGAGCGGTAGAGGTGCGCATGGGCGACACGATGTTGCTTGCGACCGTATGTTCGGCCCCGGAGGCCGGCGAGGGGGTGGATTTCATGCCCCTGACAGTAGAATACAAGGAAAAATATTCGTCGATTGGCCGCTATCCCGGAGGCTTTCTGAAGAGAGAGGGGCGCGCCAACGACTATGAGATATTGACGTCGCGACTTGTGGACCGCGTGTTGCGTCCCTTGTTCCCGGACAATTATCATGCAGAGACGTTTGTAAACGTCACGCTTTATTCGGCGAGCGAGAATGAGGCTCCGGACGCACTGGCGGGCATCGCCGCCTCAGCCGCTCTCGCCTGCTCCGACATCCCTTTCAACGGACCGATTTCAGAGGTGCGTATTGCGCGTGTCGACGGCGAATGGGTAATCAATCCTACATTCGACCAGATCGAGCGAGCTGACATTGAGCTTATGGTAGGTGCCACTTATGATAACATCATGATGGTCGAGGGAGAGATGAACGAAGTATCGGAAGCCGAACTTCTGGAAGCCCTCAAGGTTGCCCACGAAGAGATCAAGAAGCATTGTGTGGCCCAGATGGAGCTTATGAAAGAGGCCGGCAAAGAGACAAAGCGCGAGTATAACCATGAGGTTAACGACGATGCTCTCCGCGCCGATGTCCACGAGAAATGTTACGACAAGGCGTACGCCATCGCGCGCGCCGGAAGCGCCGACAAGCATTGGCGCAACGAGTCGTTTGCAGCCATCCGCCAGGAATACATCGATTCCCTGCCGGAGATGACAGAGGAGCAGCTTGCCCTCTATAGCCCTGAACAGCGGATAGCAATGGTGAAGCGCTATTACCACGATGTGGAAAAAGAGGCGATGCGTCGTTGCGTGCTTGACGAAGGCATCCGACTCGACGGCCGCAAGACAACTGAAATCCGTCCTATCTGGTGCGAGATCGACTATCTTCCCGGACCTCACGGAGCAGCTATCTTTACGCGCGGCGAGACTCAGGCACTCGTGACGACCACGCTCGGCACGACGCTCGACGAGAAGATCGTCGACGAAGTACTCAACCAGAGCAAGGAGCGCTTCCTTCTTCATTACAATTTCCCTCCCTTCTCAACAGGCGAGGCTCGTCCCCAGCGTGGCGTAGGCCGTCGTGAAATCGGACATGGCAATCTTGCCCACCGCGCACTGAAGAGAATGTTCCCGGACAACTTCCCTTATACCTGCCGAATTGTTTCAGATATTCTGGAATCAAACGGTTCGTCATCAATGGCCACGGTATGCGGTGGCACGTTGTCGCTGCTCGACGCCGGAGTCAAGATGAAACGCCCTGTTGCAGGAGTTGCGATGGGTCTTATCTCTGATGAAGGAAATGTGAAGTATGCCATCCTGTCGGATATCCTCGGCGATGAGGACCACCTCGGCGATATGGACTTCAAGGTTACCGGAACAACAGAGGGCATCACGGCCACGCAGATGGATATCAAATGCGACGGACTGAGCTATGAAGTGCTTGAAAAGGCACTTAATCAGGCGCGCGAAGGACGTCTGCACATTCTCAATATCATTAAGGAGACCATTCCGGAAGCACGCGAGGATTATAAGCCCCATGTGCCGCGTCTGATCACAATCGAAATTCCGAAAGAGATGATCGGCGCCGTAATTGGCCCGCAGGGCAAGGTTATCCAGGGAATTCAGGAAGAGACCGGCGCCACCATTTCCATCGATGAGGACGAAAAGCTCGGCATCGGTCGCGTGGAAATTGCATCGAAAGACAAAGAGAGCATCGACGCAGCTCTGGCCAAGATTAAGGCAATCGTGGCTCAGCCCGAGGAGGGAGAGATCTACGAGGGAACTGTCCGCTCGATTCTCGACTTCGGCGCATTCGTGGAATTCATGCCCGGCCGCGACGGACTTCTCCATATCAGTGAAATCAGCTGGGATCGTCTCGACAATATGGAGGCCAGCGGCCTTAAAGAGGGGGACAAGCTCCAGGTGAAACTGATTGAAATTGATAAAAAGACCGGTAAATACCGTCTGTCAACACGTGTTCTTACTCCCAAACCTGAGGGCTATGTTGAGCGTGAAGCCCGTCCTCGCGGCGATCGCGGACCTCGTCCCCGCCGTGAAGGTGGAGAAAGAGGCGATCGCGGACCTCGTAACGATCGTGGCCCTCGCAATGACCGCGGACCCCGCAGATAATCTCTGAGAATACAGCGATAAAAAAATGGAATGTCTTTTCGGGACATTCCATTTTTTATTACTGTCGATTTTCTTTAATTCACGATTCAGTTGAAATACTCGTCGGCAACGGCCTCGACGGCTTGCGTATCGATATGCCAATTTCCATCGGCATCCATCTCTACGAGTTCCATCATTGGGAAGAAGTCGAGTTCGGAAGAGGAATCATCAGCATCCTCGCCATCAACCACGGCAACTTCAAATGTGGCGGGGTCGACCTGCAGACGAGCATCGTCATCAAACGCTTCATCGGCCGCAATATAGTCGGCCACGGCGGTTTTCACCAACCCTATAAAATCCTTTCTCTCCATATTCGAGAATTATTGAGGCGACACGATCAGTCGCGGTTTCCTCCGAAGATTCGGAGAAGGAAAAGGAACAGGTTGATGAAATCGAGATAAAGATTGAGTGCTCCGATTGTGGCAAGTCGATCGGCCACGGCAGGATTCGTGTTCATCCGGCTCAGGGTCTTTACCTGCTGGGTATCGTAGGCGGTGAGGCCGACGAAGATAAGGACTCCGGCAATCGAGATAATCCATTCGAGCGTAGAGTTAGCCCAGAAGATGTTGACAACGGAGGCAATGATGAGTCCGAAGAGAGCCATCACAAGAATCGAACCCATCCTGGAGAGGTCGGATTTTGTGAAATAGCCATAAACGGACATAGCTCCGAACGTGCCGGCCGTGATGAAGAATGTGTAGACAATGGTTCCGAGCTTGTAAGCAAGAAATATCGGAGCCATCCATGCTCCCATTAGAGCCGAGAAGAGCAGGAACAAACCGAAGCATAGTCCCGAAGACATTTTCATCGCGCGGGAAGGGAGCACCCATGCCATCACAAACATTGCGATAGCCATTCCCCAGAACACGAGCTGGTTGCCGAAGATAAACATCAGTGCGGCCCTGGAGGAAGCAACGCCAAGGGCAACAAAGGCCGAGACAAGAAGTCCGATAGTCATGCGGACGTAGACACGACGCATGACTGCATTCGTCTGGGTCACGACGGCTGAAGAGTCGCCGTAAGATTGATTTGCTTGTTGATTGAAATAATCCATAGTTTCAAATTATTAGTTCATTAAATTGATGCCGCACCGGAATCACATTCTCTCGGGCATTTCGATGCCGAGGAGCGACATTGCGGATTTGAGAGTGCGCGCCACAACGAACGATAGCAGCAAACGCATCTCTTTTACGGCAGGGTTCTCTTCGCGGAGAATCGAATAGTCGTGATAGAACTGGTTGTATTCCTTTGCAAGATCATAGGCATAGTTGGCGATCACTGCCGGAGAGCAGTTACGTCCGGCCTCGGCCACTACGTTACGGAAGTCGGCGACTTTGCGCACAAGGGTCGATTCCTTCGTATTGAGCTCGCAGTCGGGCGTGGCGTCAGGATTGAAGCCTTCGGCTTTACGAAGCAGGGAACGAATGCGGGCGTAGGTGTACTGAATGAATGGGCCGGTGTTGCCGTTGAAATCGATCGACTCCTTCGGGTTGAAGAGCATGTTCTTCTTCGGATCGACTTTCAGGAGGAAATATTTCAGGGCGCCGAGGCCTACCATCCGGGCCACTTCAGCTGCCTCAGCTTCATCCATATCCTTGAATCTGTCGGCCGACATTTCGGCTGCCGAGGAAATCATGGTGTCGATAAGATCGTCGGCATCCACCACGGTTCCTTCACGCGATTTCATCTTTCCCTCGGGGAGTTCCACCATGCCGTAAGAGAAATGCATCAGACTCTTACCCCATTTGAAACCGAGACGGTCGAGAAGAATGGAAAGCACTTGGAAATGATAATTCTGCTCGTTTCCTACAACATAGATCATACGATCAATCGGATAGTCCTGATAGCGGAGTTTGGCTGTGCCGATATCCTGAGTCATGTAGACGGATGTCCCGTCGGCACGCAGAAGAAGTTTATGGTCGAGGCCCTGAGGCGTTAGGTCGGCCCATACGGATCCATCCTCCTTCCTATACATCTCCCCTTTCTCCAAACCGGACAGAACAAGATCCTTACCCTCGAGATATGTGTCGGATTCATAATATATCTTGTCGAAATCCACGCCGAGACGTCGGTAGGTCTCGTCGAATCCGGCATAAACCCATGAGTTCATCATTTCCCACAACTGACGGACTTCAGGGTCGCCTTGTTCCCATAGGCGAAGCATCTCGCGAGCTTCTTTCATCAGAGGGGATTTCTCTTTGGCTTCATCCTCCGAAATATTCTCGCGGGCCATTATTTCAGCCACTTCCTCTTTGAAATGCTTGTCGAAAGCGACGTAGAAATCGCCTATAAGATGGTCGCCCTTTTTACCCGTTGATTCCGGGGTTGCACCGTCACCCCATTTTTTCCATGCGAGCATCGACTTGCAGATATGAATTCCACGGTCGTTGACGATGTTGGTCTTTACAACGCGGTTTCCGTTAGCGGCAAGAATCTGGGAAACGGAATATCCGAGGAGATTGTTGCGGACATGGCCGAGGTGGAGGGGTTTGTTGGTGTTCGGAGATGAATATTCGACCATTACAAGAGGGGAATCCTGATTCGGGAGACGGAAACCATAATCCTCTTTGGAGGCGATCTCATGAAGCAAGCGGAGCCAGAAGGATGGATCAACTGAAATGTTAAGGAATCCTTTGACGACATTGAAGTCGGCCACAGCCGGGACATTTTCCTTGAGCCATCCGCCAATTTCGTTGGCTGTGGCTTCAGGTGCCTTCCGGGAGGCCTTGAGCCAGGGAAAGACAACAACTGTCAGGTCGCCTACAAATTCTTTTTTTGTAGCTGAGGGAGAGACAGTGGCGGCATCGATTTCCACACCATAAAGGGTCTTGACCGCATCAGCCACTCCCCGGGAAATAATCTCTTCGATAGACATTATACTTGCGATAATTATATATTTTGAGTCAAACTGGCCTCAGTCCGGAGGCCTTTCGGAAATTAATCAGCAAAGTTAATAAAAATCCGGGATAACACTGCAACGGTGTTATCCCGGACCGAATATCGCAATCGGATTTGTTTATTTTCGTCCGATTATTTGCCGAGACCGTCAGCAGGTTTAAATTTCACAACCTTACGCGCGGGAATCTCGATCTTTTCTTTTGTACGAGGGTTGATGCCGGTGCGGGCCTCTTTCTCCTGAATTGCAAATGTGCCGAATCCGATGAGCTGCACTTTGTCTTCATTGGCAAGCGCCTGAGCGATCGATTCGAGCACAGCATCTACAGCTGCCTTCGCATCTGTCTTATTGAGTTGAGCCTTGGCTGCCACCTCATTGACCAAATCTGTCTTGTTCATAATTTCCGAATTAAAAAATATGTTGGTTTATGTAATTATCCATATATCATAACACGGTCGAGAAGGATGTTATCATGCAAATTAATCATTTTAATATAATTTCACATTTTACACGCGTAATTACTCAGTGGAATAAATAGAGAAAAGATTCGTTAAATAAGGGAACAGGTCAATATAAAACAAAATGAACAACTTCAGTTTCCGGAGGCCGCAACTCCCTCCCGTAACTAAAAATCTGATAATAATCAACGTGTTGCTTTGGCTGGTGGAATTCATCCTTCCTGACTTTGCCAACCATACGCTCCTTCCGCGTCTTGGACTTCATCCGTTTGGCGCAAGCGATTTCAATCCGGTCCAGCCTTTCACCTATATGTTTCTGCACGACCCTCGAAATCCGGTCCACATATTTTTTAATATGTTCTCCCTTTGGATGTTCGGGCGAATACTTGAACAGGTGTGGGGTTCGCAACGCTATCTTATCTTCTATCTTGTCTGCGGCGTCGGAGCCGCCCTTGTGCAAGAAGCAGTGTGGGCTATGACGTGGCGTCAGGAATTTATCTCGGCGATCGCTCCGATAAACGGGCTGACTTACAATCATGCGGAGCAAATCGTAAACGCGGCTATTGCCAATCATGACACAGAAATTCTTGCCGCCATTGCTGCAATGAAGAACCAAATGGTGACCGTCGGGGCTTCGGGAGCTATCTTCGGACTACTGCTCGGCTTTGCATTCGTGTTTCCGAATATGCCGATGTATCTATTCTTTATCCCCGTCCCGATCAAGGCAAAATATATGGTGCTGGGTTACGCCGTGCTCGAGTTCTTCTTCGGAATAAGCGGTGGCGGAACGATTGCACATTTCGCACACCTCGGAGGAATGCTCTTTGGCCTTATAATGATTCTCTACTGGAAAAAGAAAGGGACACTTTACCAATGAATCCCTTTTACGAGAGATTTACGAATTTCTGTGGAGGTTCGCGCCGACTTGCGCTGCTGGTCGGAATCAATCTCGGTGTCGGCCTTGCTATCTGCGCCAGCTGGCTCGTCTGCCGGATGACAAACCTTTCTTTCGGGGGCGTTTATTCCCTGCTTGCGCTCCCGGCCTCATGGAAGGCCTTCGCAAGCCATCCCTGGACTGTAGTCACTTACATGGTGGCTCAATTTTCACCGATTCACCTGCTTTTCAATGTGCTATGGCTGATCTGGTTCGGACGGATGATTATTGAGTCCGGACGGGAAAAGAGTCTCCCTCTGATTTATCTCACGGGAGGCCTGTCGGGAGCGGTGTGGTATCTTGCAGCCACATCATCCGGAGCGGGCGGAGGGGCATACTTGACAGGCTCGTCGGCGGCGGTGATGGCCATAATGGCTGTCGGCACGCTGATAAATCCTGATAGAAGAGTGAACATGTTGCTTGTCGGAGCAGTTAAAGTGAAGTGGGTGGCCTTTGTGTGTGTTATCCTTACCATCTTCGGAGCGGTCGGGGGAACACCGGCAGGCCAGGCTGCCCACCTGGGAGGCCTCGTCGCCGGCACACTATGGATTCCTGCAACCCGCTTGATAAGCGCCCTGAAGATGAAATCCCGAGGAATTGACCCGATGACGAAAGGGCGAAAAATCGACGGCCGCGCCGCAGCCAATCTGATGCGCGATAACCGAATGATGCACATCCGCCTCGACGAACTGCTCGACAAGGTCCGCCACTCCGGCTACGATTCCTTGTCGAAACGCGAGAAAGAGGAACTTGACATGATTTCCCGCCGAATCCGTTAGTCCGCACTTCTGGAAAACCCCACTCTAAACTTATCCCCCTTCACAATCTATCCAAGACTAAATCGATGCATATCCCTGTTATCTCCCCTATTGTAAAAAACCTGCTCAGAATTGCGAGCTTTGCAATCTACTTTCTCACTCTTCTCTCCGTTTACGGGGGAAGGGTTAATCCGGAATATATCACGCTGCCGGCGGTGATGTGTCTTGCCGCCCAATGGCTTGTGATGCTCACTCTTGTGATATCCATTATCTGGATTATCTGCAGGAAATATATCACAGGGGCAGCCGGCCTCGGAACCCTGATTCTATGTTGGAGCACAATTTCCGTTCTTACTCCATTTAATCTGCCACGCAGCCCGCAACCGGGAGCCAAGACATTCACGCTGATGTCTTGGAATGTGATTCACGGCTGGGACCAGAAGCAGGAAGGACCGACGAAACAGATCGGCAACCCTTCGTTCGACTATATCCGGGATTCCGGGGCAGACATCGTATGTCTTCAGGAAGTCCGACACTTGAGTGGTTCGGAGATTCCTGACTTCACGCCGGCTCGTCAAAAGGAACTTTATAAGATATATCCTTATCAGGCGGGCATCCCGGAGATCGACAATAAGGTGCTGTCCAAGTATCCGGTCGAGGTCATTCCGGCAAGCAGATTCATTAATGAGAGTTACGATAAGAACCGCTATACTTTTTACAAGGTGAATATCGAGGGGCATCTCGTGACTTTGGTGAATGTCCATCTGATGTCGCCTGTGCTGAGCAATGAGGAGCGAAATGTGTTGACCGATGCCGACAATATCGAAGGCGCAAAAGAGAGTTTCGAGGATGTGAAAAACACTATATGGGGAAAGTTGAAAAAAAGTTTCAGACTGAGAAAAAAACATGCGGAAGTGCTTCGTCGGGCACTTGACAAAATAGAAGGACCCGTGATTGTCTGCGGAGATTTCAACGACGTTCCCCAGTCGTATGCCTACCGTATCGTCCGAGGGGCCGATCTGAAGGATGCCTACGGCGTTGCCGGCTTTGGGCCACTCGTCACATTCAACAAGCATAAATTCTGGTTTCATATCGACCAGATTCTATACCGCGGCCAGATGAAAGCTCTGACAATCGACAAGGGGAGACTTAAAAACAGCGATCATTACCCCGTTAAGGCCACTTTCGAATTCACAAATTAATTTGGCAATAAGGGAATTTTTTCCTTATTTTGGGAAACTAATCCATCGTCACTCGTCGGGAGGGAAGTCCGGACGAGTGTCAGCCAACGAACAACAATATGAAAACCAAAACCTTATTGGCCATAGGCGCGTTATTACTCGCCGGCCAGAACTTTAACGCCATGGGCACAGAACGTCAGAACCCTTTCCTTCAGCCGTTCGGAACGAAGTATGAGATTCCCCCCTTCGACAAAATCACCACAGCTGATTTTATCCCTGCAATCAAAGCCGGAATCGCCGAACAGGATGCGTCTATAATGGCAATCCTCCGCAACCGCGCTGTACCAGACTTCGACAATACGATTCTGCCGCTTGAAAACCTCTCCCCGATTTTGGAGCGGACCGCCGGCGTGTTCTACCATTATATGGAGGCTCTGAACACTCCCGAATTCGCCGAGATGGCCGACGAGGCAATTCCCCTGCTTAATGACGCCAACAATAAACTTTTCCTTAACGACGCCCTTTTCCAGCGCATCAAACAGGTCTATGACGCGCGCGACAAGCAGGGACTCAACGAGGTCCAGAAGCGACTTGTGGAGAAGTATTACCGCCAGTTTGCCGAGCAGGGAGCCGCTCTTCCCGCCGACAAGAAAGAGGAGCTCGTGAAGGTTAACAACGAGCTTTCCAAACTGTTTATCCAGTTCAACCGCAATCTTCTGAACGCGACGAATCAATTCCAGGTCGTTGTCTACGATGAGGAGGATCTCGCCGGACTGCCTGAGGCTTCGGTCGCACAGGCCCGTCAGGAGGCTGAAAAACGCGGACTCAAGGACCTCTGGGTGTTTACACTCCACGCTCCGAGCCGTCTGCCCGTGCTCCAATACGCCGATTCCAGAGGTCTTCGCAAAGCCATTTATGAAGGTTACACTTCATTGGCCTCATTCGGAGACAACTCCAATATGCCCGTGATCAGCGAAATCATCCGTCTGCGCAACGAGAAGGCCCACATCATGGGCTTCGACACTTTCGCCCGGATGATGACCTCGCGCGTTATGGCCAAGACTCCTGAGGCAGCAAGCGAACTGCTGATGAAAGTGTTTGAGCCTGCCGTGGCACGCTCTAAGGAGGAAGTTGCCGACATGCAGGCTTATGTCGACTCTCATGGCGGAGACTTTAAAATCGCTCCCTACGACTATTATTACTATGCCGACAAGGTGAAAAAGGAGAAGTATAACTTCGACGAGGCAAGCGTGCGTCCCTATTTCCCGGTTGACAATGTGCTGAAGGGTCTCTTTGATGTAACCGAAAAACTTTACGGCATCAAACTCGTGGAGATTCCCGACGCTCCTAAATATACCGACCTGATGACGGTCTATGATGTTGTCGATGCCAAGACGGGCGAACATGTGGCCGTGTGGATGTGCGATTATTTCCCCCGTGAGACAAAACGTCAGGGAGCCTGGATGGAACAGATGCAGAGCGCCGGTCTATATCGCGACGGCGAGATGAAGCGCCCGATTGTTTACAATGTCGGCAACTTTACGTCTCCGACGTCTACGACTCCCTCGCTTTTGACAATAGATGAAGTCGAGACCACGTTCCACGAGTTCGGCCATGCACTGCAGGGAATGCTCACACGAGCACCCTACAAATCACTCGCCGGCACGAATGTGGACCGCGACTACGTTGAAATGTGCTCGCAGATCACGGAACACTGGGCTTTCGAGCCGGAAGTGCTCCGCTCTTATGCCCGCCATTACCAAACGGGCGAAGTTATTCCCGATTCTCTTATAGCCAAGCTTGACGCCTCGTCGAAGTTCAATCAGGGTTTCTCAACGACCGAACTTGCAGGAGCCGCACTGCTCGACCTTAAATATGGCGAACAGAAAGAGGTTGCCGATCCGGCGGCGTTCGAGCTTCAGGTATCGGAAGAACTTGGCATGCCCGAGGAGATAACGTTCCGTTATCGTTCGCCCTACTTCAAACATATCTTCGGAGATGACGGTTATGCGTCGGGCTACTACACTTACCTCTGGAGCCAGGTTCTCGAGGCCGATGCATGGGAACTTTTCAAAGAAAAAGGAATTTTTGACAAAAAAACCGCAGCCTCATTTAAGAAAAATATCATGGAGAGCGGCGATACGGAAGACGCGATGGTGCTTTTCCGCAAATTCCGCGGACATAATCCTGATGCGGAAGCTCTTCTCCGCCTCCGTGGATTCAAATGATATTCATATTCTTAACACCTTGCCGCCAACATCGGCAATAAATAAAATACCGTCCGCCCCGGAAACGAGGCGGACGGTATTAGTTAAGACCCCAACCCACAAGAAATGTTAATGCCAGGGCGGCATATTTTCGAGGGAATTTTGTCAATCTCAGAGGGAGCAATGCAAGCATTGTGACCGGAGAGATTGGCAAAATTCACCGGAAAGATGCCGGACAAAGGTAATTTTTCTTGATGGAACTTTAAAATTCAGATTAGGTTGCATAATTAAAGATGTGATTATATGGATACGGCCGTAAAAAAGTAATTACTTCCGTCTCGCAGAGATGCCCCATCTTCAGCCTTTTGGTTCAGTCGCTTAGCCCGCTAAGCTCCTTCACACTGCAATGCTGAATCTGAGGCATCTCTGCGACCCTGGCGTTAACATTTTCTTGTGGGTTGGGGTCTTAGGAGTTGTATAAGTATGTTATAGAACATCCAAAAAAATTTGCATACCGCGCTTTCCGGTTATAATTTTGCATCAGGAAAAGCGAACAGCCTTTCCGAAAGTTGAGTTAAACCAATCAAGCGAACCTTAATACCGATTATCTTAGGTCTAATGCCTGAAAAACGGAAGTGATAAAATATTAATAGCAAACAACAGGGTAATTGATTATTATTTTGACCTTAATCTAAAATTGCGAAAAAGGTACCGGCGTGAGCCGTCAGTCTTCTAAACGGGCTGCAAACGAAAGTTTGCGGCCCGTCAGTTATTCGGTAGTTTCGGAGGCAGTTTGAATAATTTGATACATTTTGCTAAATTTGCGTCATGGAGAAGAACACGCGCAAAATCAGAATTGTGGTTAACCCCATTTCAGGCACCCACGCAAAACGCGAGATTGTCGAGGTCGTGGAAAGACGTCTTCGCGATATGGGCTACTATGTGGATTGCCGCGTGACGCAATATGGAGGTCATGCCAGCGAACTTGCCGCAGAGGCAGCCGAAGAGGGCTATTACGGGGTAATAGCCGCAGGCGGGGATGGGACAGTGAATGAATGTGCGCGTGGAGTTATGGACACAGACACGGCCCTGGGAATCATTCCGCTCGGCTCAGGAAACGGCCTGGCCCGCCATATTGCAACCTCAATTGATGTTGACCACGCCCTCGACGTGATCTGCGCCGACAATATTGTGGACTGCGATTACGGCACGGCGAACGACATCCCTTTTTTCTGCACGTTCGGACTCGGATTTGACGCCGCTGTCAGCGAACGCTTCGCGCAGATGCACAGACGCGGACTCGGAGCATATCTTCAGAGTGCCATGAGGGAGTATTTTTCCTTCAAACCTGACGATTACGAAATCGAGACGCCTGAAGGAACACTCAAGACAAAGGCTTTTATTCTCACCGTGGCAAATGCCTCGCAATATGGCAACAATGCATATATCGCCCCTCAAGCCTCAATACGCGACGGGCTGCTCGACTTCACAATCCTGACATCCCCGAATCCCGTTATTCATGCCCTTGCGGGAATCAGACTATTCTCAGGACGAATCGACTCAACCTTCTCCATACAGACGATGCAGACGAGCCGAGCCGTGATCCGCCGGACAGGCAGCGCAGCCCATGCCGACGGAGAGAATATCTCCCTGCCTGATGAAATAACCGTCGAGTGTCACCGCGGAGGTCTGAAAATATTCACAGACCCTTCAAAAACACCATTCAAACCAATCTCCACCCCGCTTCAATCACTCCGGGAAGATGTAAATTTCATTATTCGGACCACGATTGACCGGATAAAACGTTGAACTTTTTGAGAGTCTGAAAAATTATTATTAACTTTGCGCGTTGAACGCCCCGGATTGATTTCAGGGCGAGCGCAGGCATCCATAATCAGGAAACAGAGGAGGAACGCCGGCGTCTGACAAAACGATAAAAACGAAACGCAAGATATGGCACAGAAAAACGAAGTCGATAACCAGAACGCAATCGACAGACTGAACGACAACCTAAGTTCGGCAAGCGAAAAAGTTGCAGCCAACAAGAAAATCATCTACTGGGTCGTAGGCATTATCGCAGTGTGCGCCGCCTTCACGCTCAGCTATCTCTTCATCTACCGCAACCCCCGCCTCAACAAGGCTTATGAGGCTTACAATGAGGTTGAAATCAAGGCAATGGGCAACGATTCGATCGCTGCTGCCGAATATAAGAAAGTCGCTGACTCCTACGGCAGCAACGATGCGGGCAAACTTGCAGCCCTGAGCGCAGCCGAAAGCTATTACAACATGGGCAAGTACAAGGAGGCAGCCGCTGAACTCGACCGCTTCTCGACTTCAGAGCCCGTGCTTGAAGCCAATGCGAAGGTTCTTGAAGGCGACTGCTATGTTAACCTGAAGAATTACGACAAGGCCCTCTCTTGCTTCGACAAGGCGCTCTCTCTTGCCAAAGGCAACGAACAGATTGCTGTCCGCGTTCTTCTGAAAGAGGCTAACATCTATGATGCGCAAAAGAAGTACGACAAGGCGCTCTCCTGCTACGAAACCATCAAGAAGGAATATCCCAACTTCCAACCGGGCAACGGCGCCGGCATCGATGCCTATATCGAGCGCGAGAAGGCCCGTCTCGGGAAGTAATCCATCACGACACTCTACACTCTTACTCACTTTAAACTCCAAAGGGGCCACGCTTTTGAGCATGGCCCCTTTATAAGATAATGACAGCTAACAGAAATTTCCCGCATTTCAGGACGGAATCAATCACACTCGGCAACGGACTCAGGGTTGTGGCTCAGGCGGCTCCCGGCGCTGTGAGCTATATCGGCTGCGCCATCGGAGCCGGAAGCCGTGACGACGGAGCTCATCCCGGACTGGCTCATTTCGTTGAGCATACCGTGTTCAAG
Source organism: uncultured Porphyromonadaceae bacterium (assembly GCA_947176755.1). Taxonomy (GTDB): domain Bacteria; phylum Bacteroidota; class Bacteroidia; order Bacteroidales; family Muribaculaceae; genus Lepagella. The sequence continues at coordinate 14,023 of CAMWRW010000002.1, read as the reverse complement.
GGAACCCGGCGCCGCAGCAGCTGGCAGATTGCCAACAGGATGGAAAGCATCGGAGGGGAACTGAACGCTTACACTACAAAGGAGGAAACTATGATCTACACCAATGCCCCGGCCGGATATGCAGAACGGGCAATGGAGATGATCTCCGACCTTATCGCCAACAGCACTTTTCCTCCTGCTGAAACTGACCGCGAACGCGATGTTATCATTGAGGAAATACATTCATATCTCGACAACCCGGCAGAGGCCGTCTATGACGAATTCGACGACCGGCTCTATGCCGACTCTGAACTCGGCCATAATATCCTCGGCACGGAGGAGAGTGTAAGAGCAATCTCAAGCGAGAATGCACGAAGTTTCGTTGACCGTTTTTATGTTCCCGAAAACATGGTGGTCTATTGCCGCGCTCCTGAAGGTATCGACAAGGCGTTTCGCATTGCTGATAAATATTTCGGCGCATTGTCTCACCCCATGCCCCGCCGCGAAAGGTTGACGCCGAAGGTTCTCCCCCGTTTCTCAGAAACTATTGAGGAAGAGTCCGCTCAGGCAAATACGCTTATGGGATGCCGACTGTTCGGTCGCCGCGATCCGCGGCGGCACGCTCTTTTCCTGCTGAATAATCATTTCGGAGGCCCCTGCATGAATTCCATGCTCAACCGAGAACTGCGCGATCGACGCGGCTTGGTGTATACAGTCGACAGTTCGTTCGCGCTCATGAGCGATACGGGTGCTCTTCTGATATATTTCGGCACGGGACTTAAAGAGGTCGGACGTTGTGAACGCATTATAACTCGATTGATTGAGAAACTGGCGGAGAAAGAACTGAGCGAGTCGGCCCTTGAACGCATCAAACGGCAATATGTCGGACAGCTCACAGTCGGGACAGAACAAAATGAAAATATGGCCATGAACCTCGCAAAGAGTATTCTCTATTTCGGCGAGGTCCATTCGCCGGAAGAGACAATTGCGGCTGTGAACAGGGTCCGCCCCGAAGATCTGCGAGAAGTCGCGGAGCTCATCGCGGGACAAGGACTCTCACGCCTCACTCTCGGTTAACCATCATCTCTCCCCTATTATTGGCGACCCGGAAGATAGGAGTCGAAGATAACAGGCCGGAGGTTTTTAATGATTCGCAAACAGAAAGGATACTGATGAAAATTGCAGATATAGATTTGGGGGAGCGCCCGGTGATGCTGGCGCCGATGGAGGATGTGACGGATGAATCCTTCCGATTGATTTGCAGGGAAATGGGAGCGGCGATGGTCTACACTGAATTTGTGTCGGCGGAGGCTCTCGTCCGCGACATAAAGTCAACTACCCGAAAATTACAGATCAACGACCGTGAACGCCCAGTGGCGATACAGATCTACGGGCGCGAGCCGGAGGCTATGACTGAGGCGGCTCGCATCGTGGAGCAGGCGGGTCCTGACTTGCTTGACATCAATTTCGGATGCCCGGTGAAGAAGGTTGCCTCAAAGGGGGCCGGCGCAGGAATGCTGCGAGACATTCCCAAACTGCTTGCGATCACGAGCGACATCGTGAAGGCTGTCAGCATTCCCGTGACCGTAAAGACTCGGCTGGGTTGGGACTGCGAGAATAAGATCATCACCGATCTTGGACCCAGACTTCAGGATTGCGGGATAAAGGCTCTGACAGTCCATGGAAGGACGCGGTCGCAGATGTACACCGGAGTGGCCGACTGGACTCTTATCGGCCAACTGAAAGAGGACCCGAGAATGGAGATTCCTATTATCGGCAATGGCGACATCACGACTCCGGAGGGGGCCGCAGATGCTTTCGACAGGTTCGGAGTGGATGGAATCATGGTCGGACGCGCATCTTTCGGAGCTCCCTGGATTTTCCGTGAAATCCGCGATTATCTTGACAAAGGGGCCGTCAATCCACTCTCAATTGAGGAAAAACTGGCGATTCTTAAACGCCAGATCACGGAGAGTATCGAACGCATTGATGAGTACCGTGGTATCCTTCATATACGACGTCATCTCGCGGCTTCTCCCTTGTTCAAGGGAATTCCCAATTTTCGCGAGACCAGAATCCGACTCCTGCGAGCCGAGAAAAAGGATGAACTGCTTGCCCTGATTGATGAAATAAATGATAAATTCCTTCAACCCTACTGATTATGTGCAAATCTTTTAAAGTGTTAGCAATAACACGCGCAACGCGTATATTTTTCTTGGCTCTGTTACTTGCCGTCGGGATTGGCTCCGCATCGGCCGACTCAAATGTGGTCAACATTTTTCCTTTTGATAAGATTTCTGCAAAAGGGGGTGTGAAAATCAACTATCGGTGTGTTGCTGACTCAGCCGGGTTGGCGGTCGTGGAGAGCGCAAGAGGGGCGAAGGATGTGGAACTGAACATAAAGAAAGGGGAGCTGAGCGTAAAACCGGTCAGGGAATCTGACTTTTCCGAATGGCCGGAGGTGACGGTCTATTCCGCTTATCTCACAGGGGTGTCAAGCGAGGATAATGCTCACATATCCGCTCAACTTTCCACGATTGTCCCGGAGTTCTCGGCCAATGTCACCGGCAATGGGAAGATCACGGTCGGGAATCTCGACTGCACGTCGGCCAGGGCCTCGCTCAGTACGGGCTCAGGGAAAATCATCATGTCGGGAAGATGTATCAACGCAACTTACACACTGGTCGGCACAGGCTCTATCGAAGCTTCGGCCTTACAGGCTGAGACTGTGAAATGCAACGTGACCGGCACGGGATCGATCGGATGTGACGCGTCCGAAACTCTTGATGTGAGAGGGCTTGGCTCGACGCGTATTTTTTATAAAGGGCAGCCCGACATCAGGAAAACCGGAGCCGCCAAGATTTTCCCTCTATCCTCGGAGACATGGGAGGAGACTCAGAACTGAAACGCCAAACGGCGAAAACACTGAAATGGAACGCGATCGACAGGGTGTCGTCGCAAGTACTCTATGCCCTCACGGGAATTGTCCTCGCTAATATTCTGAGCAAGGAGGATTTCGGTCTGGTCGGAGCGCTTCTTGTCTTTCAGGCTTTCGGAATTCTTTTTGTGGATTCCGGATTCGGATCGGCGCTTCTGCAGAAAAAACAACCTACGCAGAGGGATTATTCAACTGTGTTCTGGTTCAATCTCGGGGTCAGTCTGCTGGTCTACGCGATTTTATGGCTGGGAGCGCCACTGATTGCCGACATTTTTCAGGGTGATAAACGACTGATTCCTATGTCGCGGGTGATGTTTCTGACCTTTGTCCTCAACGGAACCGCTCTGGTCCAGACGACACGCCTGATGAAGAAGATGAACGTGAAGATGGTGGCGATGGCGAATGTCGTCGGCCTCACCCTGTCCGGAGGGATCGGGATCTGGCTGGCTCTTACCGGAGCGGGAGCCTGGGCTTTGGTCTGGCAATCCGTGACCCTTAGCGCCGTGAAATCCGGTTGGCTATGGATAACCGGAGGATGGCGCCCGAGGAGAGTGTTCAGCATCGAATCTCTGAAAAGTATCTGGAGAGTTGGCCTCAGTGTGTTTTCATCTTCTGCACTCAACACGTTTTTTCTTTACATATATTCCTTCGTGATAGGCGCCTTTTATAATCTGACCGCATTGGGAGTATATACGCAGGCCGACAAATGGAGCAAAATGGGTTCGGCATCGATTTCGCAGGTGCTGACCGCTACATTCGTACCCCTGCTTTCACGCGTTCAGGATGACAGGGAAAGTTTCAACCGCTATGTGAAGCGAATCAACCGATTCTCCGCATTTATCATTTTTCCGGTGATGCTCGGAGGTGCTGCCTTAGGCACTCCTCTGTTTCATACACTATTCGGCACGAAATGGGATGCGGCAGTGCCGCTTTTTCAGATTCTGATGGCAAGGGGAGCGTTGATCGTCCTCATTTCTGTCTATAATAATTACCTTCTTGCTCTGGGATACGCGAGGAAGATTTTCACGGTTGAACTGGTGAAAGATGGGTTGATTGCCCTTGCCGTATTGGCAACCGTATGGCACGGTACGGTCGAGGCGCTCGTCTGGGGACAGCTTACCGCTTCCGCCGCGACATGGGTGATAGTGCTCGCAATCGTCTGCCACTCGACGGGCTATTCGGCTTCGAAGATGGGGGGCGATTTACTCCCCTTCCTGATTGCCGGCGGAGTGTGCGCCGGCGGAGCCTGGGCGGTGTCGCTTCTTGACCTTCCGTCAGTGGTTACGCTGATTGTCGGCGTTATTGCAGGAGCAGGATTATATGTAGGGATCGCAACCGCGTTCAGGCTTCCGGAATTGCAGGAAGCGGCAGACTATCTGAGAGTAAGAATAGGCAAAAAAAGGATAACAACGTGAGTGCCACATCATTATCAATAATGATTTGACATTTAGCCTCTTTTTTATTATATTTGCACGTTAATAAAGAGCTTTCTAATGTATAGAGATCATACGTCAGGCGAGCTGAGGCTTGCCGATGCCGGCAAAAGCGTACGGCTAGCCGGATGGGTGCAGCGCGCCCGCAAGATGGGAGGCATGACTTTCATCGATGTCCGAGACCGATATGGCATCACGCAGGTGGTGTTCAGTAATGACAGCAATCCCGAACTTGCCGAGAAGGCAGGTCGCCTGGGCCGCGAGTTTGTGGTGGAGGTGAAGGGAACGGTCCGTGAGCGGAGTTCGAAGAACCCGAATCTCCCGACGGGCGAAATTGAGGTCGAGGCATCGGAGCTCCGTGTGCTCAATCGCAGCGAGATTCCGCCTTTCACTATTGAGGACAAGACCGACGGCGGCGACGATCTGCGCATGAAATACCGCTATCTTGACCTGCGCCGTCCGAGCGTCAGAAGCAATCTCGAACTTCGCCACCGCATGGCTTTCGAAATCCGCCGATACCTGGATTCTCAGGGCTTCCTCGAGATCGAGACTCCGATTTTAGTGAAATCCACTCCGGAGGGTGCGCGCGACTTCGTTGTTCCTTCGCGTATGAATCCCGGCGAATTCTATGCTCTTCCCCAGAGTCCTCAGCTTTTCAAGCAGCTCCTTATGGTCAGCGGGTTTGACCGTTATTTCCAGATTGCCAAGTGTTTCCGCGACGAAGACCTGCGTGCCGACCGTCAGCCGGAATTCACTCAGATCGACTGCGAGATGAGCTTTGTGGAGCAGGAGGATGTGATCCAAATGTTTGAGGGTCTCGTTAAACATATTTTCAAATATGTGAAGGATATTGACTTCTCCGATCCTTTCCCGCGAATCACTTGGAAGGATGCTATGGAACGCTATGGTTCCGACAAGCCTGACATTCGTTTCGGGATGGAGTTTGCCGATCTGACCGACCTCGCCAAGGGGCATGGGTTCGCCGTTGCCGATGAGGCTGAGATCGTGGTCGGCATCGCCGCTCCGGGTTGTGCTTCCTGGAGCCGCAAGCAGACCGACGAACTTACCGAGTTCGTGAAACGTCCTCAGGTTGGCGCGAAGGGTCTGATGTGGGTGAAGTTCGAACCCGATGGCTCAATCAAGAGTTCTGTCGGAAAATTCTATACTGACGAGCAGCTTAAGGCCTGGGGCGAGCGTGCGGGAGCAAAAGAGGGCGACCTTCTTCTTGTGATGGCCGGCCCCGCGATGAAAACACGCAAGCAACTCTGCGAACTGCGCCTTGAGATGGGCAACCGTCTCGGTCTCCGTCCGAAGGATAAGTTTGCCCCTCTCTGGGTTGTGGACTTCCCATTGTTCGAATGGGACGAGGAAACTCAGCGCTATTACGCAATGCACCATCCTTTCACGGCTCCGAACCCGGACGATGTGCCTCTGCTTCATTCCGATACAGGCAATGTCCGCGCCACGGCTTACGATATCGTCGTGAACGGCACGGAGCTCGGCGGAGGTTCGATTCGTATCCATGACGCAGAACTTCAGGACACGATGTTCGAGCTTCTCGGCTTTACGCCCGAACGCGCTCACGAACAGTTCGGATTCCTTATGGAAGCATTCAAATACGGCGCTCCTCCTCACGGCGGCCTCGCTCTCGGATTTGACCGATTTGTCTCGATTCTGGCAGGTCTGGACACTATCCGCGATGTGATTGCCTTCCCGAAGAATAATTCAGGACGCGACGTGATGAATGAGTCGCCCTCGCCGATTGACAAGGCTCAGCTTGATGAGCTCGGTCTGGAAATCGTGAAAGAAGACTAATTCCGGCGGAGCGGCCTTCCCCAGTGGCGGAGGGCCGCACGCCAATATTTATAAGGAAATGGATAAACGGGAAATAATTAGAGTCAGGGATGTGGCGGAGGCTATCGAAGCATCCGCACCGCTCGGATATCAGGAGAGTTATGACAATGCAGGCCTTCAGGTTGGAAACCCCGAAATGGAGGTGAGCGGCGTGATGCTCTGTCTTGATGTGACGGAGGATGTGCTTGATGAGGCTCGCGCCTGCGGATGCAATATGGTCGTCTCTCACCATCCTCTCATTTTCAAGGGACTGAAAAGCCTGACAGGGAAAGGTCCTGTGGAGAAGGCCGTGATAAAGGCGCTGACTGAAGGCGTGGCGGTCTATTCTGCCCATACGAATCTTGATTCGGCTCCGGGAGGGGTGAGTTTTGAGATGGCCACCATTTTGGGCCTTAGCGACTGCCGTCCTCTTTCGCCTCTGCCGGGAAATCCTGAGGCGGGACTGGGTGTGACGGGATGCGTCAAGCCTACGCCCAAACTGGAGTTTCTTCGCCAGGTAAAGGAGAAATTCGGGGTAAAGGCACTCCGTTATTCCGCCCAGAGCCGAACGCTCGTCGTAAAACGCGTCGCTATCTGCGGAGGCTCGGGAGCGTCACTGATTCCGGCGGCTATCGCGGCCGGAGCCGAAGTGATGATCACCGGGGATGTTAAATATCATGATTTTACATCCTTTTCGCAGGATCTGCTGATTGCCGACATCGGACACTTCGAGGGGGAACTTTGCGCTGAAAAGATTCTTTGGCGGATTATTAAGGAGAAGTTCCCGACGCTGACGGTCTATTTTCCCCGCAAGGAGGAGAATCCTGTGGCAACGCTTCTTTAAACCGACACCCACAACCTGAAACAATAAGATATTAACGATAGAATTGAATATATAATAATGGCAACCGAGAAGAAACACGACAAGGAGAACAGCGTGGAGGATCGCCTCAAAGCGCTTTACCAACTTCAGACTTATCTGTCGGAAATCGATCGTATCCGCACACTCCGCGGAGAACTGCCTCTTGAGGTGAAGGATCTGGAGGATGAAATCATTCGTTACCAGACCCGTATTGAAAAGCATGAGGATGAACTGAAGTCTCTCCACGACTTGATTGAAGCTAAAAATGCGGATATTGCCGACCGCTCGGCAAAGGTGGCTAAATACGACGAGCAGATTAATAATGTGAGAAATAACCGAGAATTCGCTTTCCTTGAAAAGGAGAAGGAATTCGAGACTCTTGAGATTCAGCTCGACGAGAAACATATACGCGACGCCAAGGCGAAGATCGAACAGAAGGAGGCTGAACTCGTGCGCGACCGCGAGCAACTCACGGACCATGAACATATCCTTGAGCAAAAGAAGGCTGAACTTGAACAAATCACCAACGAAACGCGCGAACAGGAGGAGGAACTCCGCGGCAAAGCAAAAGAAATCGAGGGTGAAATCGATGATTACACTCTGGCCGCTTTCAAACGTATCCGCAAGAATGCACGCAATGGTCTTGGCATCGTAACCGTGCAACGAGATGCTTGCGGAGGATGTTTTAACCGAATTCCGGCTCAGCGTCAGCTTGAAATCAAGATGCATAAGAAGGTGATTGTCTGCGAATATTGCGGCCGAATCATGATTGACGCTCTTCTTACCGGAAACGCGCCTGAGGAGCCTGCGGTTAAACCTAAAAAGACCACAAGAAGCCGCAAGGCTTGATGCTGACTGAAAAAGCATGTATTACGTCAGAAAAACACTTGAGATCAGCGCGGCCCATCGCCTTGAATTGGGTTACGAGAGCAAGTGCACTTCGCTTCACGGCCATAACTGGATCGTGACAGTGGAGTGCCGCTCGCGTGAGCTTAACGAGGATGGGATGGTGGCGGACTTCACGCATATCAAGCGAATGATCCACGACCGTCTTGATCATCGCGTGCTCAACGACGTGCTCCCGTTCAATCCTACGGCCGAAAACCTGGCTCGCTGGATTGTCGACAATGTCCCGAATTGTTTCCGCTGCAGTGTGCAGGAGAGCGAAGGTAACATGGCCGCCTATGAGAAAGATTAATGAGATTTTCTATTCCCTTCAAGGAGAGGGGCATCATTCTGGCTACCCTTCTGTATTCATCAGGTTCTCGGGATGCAACCTGAAATGCTCTTTCTGCGACACGAACCATGAGGAGGGAATATTGATGGACGATGATGAGATTATCCGCGCCGTGAAGCTTTATTCAGCCGATTGGATTGTCATCACCGGCGGGGAACCCGCCCTCAGAATCGACAAGGATTTTATCAGCCTGCTCAAAAGGGCCACGGGAAAGAAAATCGCCGTCGAAACAAACGGAACTGTTCCACTGCCGGAAGGAATCGATTGGGTCACTGTTTCGCCTAAGTTCGGAATAGAGACTCCTGATGGAGCGGAGATGGACGGGAGAACAAGTGTGAAGGTGGCCCATGCGGATGAGATCAAGGTCGTGGATATCGGACAGGATCTTGAACCATATTTCAACCTGCCATGCAAGGGGGATAAAACATTGATGTATCTTCAACCCTGCTATGTCGCCGACCCTGACGAGTTCCGGAAGAACAGGCTCCGGACTGTAAGCCGTGTGCTCGCCGACCCGAGATGGACTTTGTCGGTCCAGCTTCACAGATTTCTTGGAATTCCTTAATTGCTAACACTATGAGAGAAAACCTTGACTCACTAACCCTTTTAGGAAACCAATCTACCCGATATGCTTCGGATTATGATCCAAAACTTCTGGAGACATTTGATAATCAACATCCTGAAAATGAATATGTCGTAACGTTCGATTGCCCGGAATTCACCACCCTCTGCCCGAAAACGGGGCAACCTGATTTCGGACATATTTTCATTTCTTATATTCCGAGGGAAAAGATGGTGGAAAGCAAGAGCCTGAAACTCTATCTTTTCTCTTTTAGAAATCACGGGGATTTCCATGAAGATTGTGTCAATATTATCATGAAGGACCTGCGGGCTCTGATGGATCCTCGATATATCGAGGTGAAGGGACGCTTTATGCCAAGAGGGGGAATCTCTATCCATCCTTTCGCAAATTGGGGGGATGCTGAACACGTGGGACTTGCGACCCTTCGCCGCGAGCAGGAGCTTGCAGCGGCTTCGCATTGAACAGTCGGCTGACTGACGCCATTCTTTTCCTTATTTTACCGAACTCCTAAATCCTGAAATAAATGTCGACCGAGCTTCAGGGGATGTTCCGAAACCTTTATCTGGAATATGCCTCTTACGTGATTCTTGAACGCGCCGTGCCTCATATTGAGGATGGCCTTAAGCCTGTGCAACGTCGAATCCTGCATTCGATGCAGACGCTCGACGACGGACGCTTTAATAAGGTTGCCAATATTGTGGGAAATACGATGCAGTATCATCCCCACGGCGACGCATCTATCGGGGATGCACTTGTGCATCTCGGACAGAAAGAGCTGTTGATCGACACTCAGGGTAACTGGGGAAATATCCTTACGGGGGACTCGGCGGCCGCCCCACGATATATTGAGGGCAGACTGTCGGAGTTTGCTCTTGAAACGGCTTTTTCCCCGAAAATCACTCAATGGACGCCAAGTTATGATGGCCGCAAACTTGAGCCTGTGACGCTGCCGATGAAGTTTCCTCTTTTGCTCGCTCAGGGTGTGGAGGGAATTGCGGTTGCTCTTTCATCGAAGATTTTGCCTCATAATTTCAATGAGATTATCGACGCGGCAATCGACTTTCTTCACGGACGCCCGTTCAAATTGCTTCCGGATTTCCAGACGGGAGGCCTGATGGATGCTTCGAAGTATAATGACGGTGCAAGAGGAGGCTCTGTACGCGTCCGAGCAAAGATTGAGAAACTTGACGCGAAAACACTTGTTATAACGGAACTTCCTTTCGGTAAGAACACGTCGACTCTTATCGGATCGATTATTTCGGCAATGGAGAAGGGCAAGATAAAGGTGCGCAAGATTGACGACAACACGTCGAAGGAGGCTCGAATTATTGTCCACCTCCTCCCCGGGTCAAGCCCTGATAAAACAATCGACGCTCTTTATGCCTTTACGGATTGCGAGGTTTCGATTTCTTCAAACTGTTGCGTTATCCGAGACCGTAAACCGGCATTCCTGTCTGTTTCGGAACTGCTTCGGGATTCTGTCGGGCGAACTCGGGAAATTATCCTTAAGGAGCTTGAAATTGCACTTGGCGAGGCCCGCGAACAACAGATGTTCTGCTCGCTCGAAAAGATTTTTATCAATGAGCGGATGTATAAGGATGATGTTGTGGAAAGTTCCGGGGCAATGGAGGAGGCCACGCGTAGAATCGATCAGCTTATGGAACCGTTTAAGCCGTCGTTCTACCGCGAGATTTCCGATGAGGACCTCGTGCGTCTGTGGGAAATAAAGATGGGACGCATCCTTAAGTTTAATTCCGAAAAGGCTGATGAAAAAATTGCACGCCTTGATTCTGAGATTCTCCGGCTGCAGGATGATATAGCAAATATCGACGAGACGACCGTAAGATGGTACGCCCATCTGAAGGAGCGCTACGGTGCGGCTTATCCTCGACGGACAACGCTGAGAAGTTTTGATTCGATTCAGGCTGCGAAAGTTGCAGAGGCTAATTGTCGCCTGTATTATGATCCGGACGGCGGATTTGTTGGAACCGCGCTGAAAGATAACGAGTTCCTGTTTACGTGCTCAGATATTGATGACATTCTGGTGATCTACCGCGACGGAACCTACAAGACAATCCGCGTGCAAGATAAACTGTATATCGGTAAGAAAGGAACTAAGCCTATTCATTTCGGCATTTTCAAGAAGAATGATAAGCGCACGATTTATAATCTGATTTACCGGAACGGGAAGGGAGGCAGCTATTATATGAAGCGCTGCAATATCACCGGCCTGACCCGCGAAAAGGAATATAATCTGACTAAGGATCTCCCCGGATCAAGAATCGAATGGCTGTCGGCAAACCCGAATGGCGAGGCTGAAACTGTGAAAGTGACACTCGTAGACGAACCCGGAGAGAATGGGCGCAGACCACGCCACACTGAGCTGAGCATTGATTTTGCGACTCAGCTGATCAAGGGAAAGGAATCGCTGGGAAATCTCGTGACTAAGTTCAAGATAAAAAGCATATCGCTTGAACGTAAGGGCTCAAGCACTTTGGGCGGACGCGAAGTCTGGTTTGACGAGGCTGTGCTTCGCCTGAATTACGATGGCCGCGGCCGGAGTCTGGGGATGTTCCAGGGAGATGACAAGGTGCTGGTAATCACCAAAGATGGGGAATTTTTTACTTCATCTTATGCCGATACGAACCATTACGCCGACAATATTCTCAGAATTGAAAAATTTGACCCTCATAAGGTTTGGTCGCTCGCGTTCTTTGACCCGAGTCTCGGATACCCCTATCTGAAACGTTTCTGCTTCGAAATCTCGGCTAAACCTCAGCGCTTTGTCGGCACCGACGAAAAGTCCCGCATTCTTCTTCTGACCGATACGCAAGATCCAATCCTACGGCTTACATTCGGAGGAACCGACAGTCAACGTCCTGACCAAGAGATTGAAGGCTCTACATTTATCGGGGTGAAGAGCTTTAAGGCGAAAGGAAAACGCCTTACTCAAAATGAGCTTGAAAGCGTCGAGGATGTGACTCCTCCGGCTCCTACTGATCAGGAGAATGAGTTGACTGAGACTACGGAAGAAAACTCAGCTGATGCGCCCGGCCTAACGGAGACAAATGATGTCCCCACGCCGGAAGATAATGATCCGGCTATAGTTTCCGAAAATTCGGAATCGGAGAATGAAACAAACCCGGGAGAATTATCTCTGTTTGATTTCAACGACTAAATGATGCGCAGGCTTCTCCTCATTCTTTTTATTTCAGTCGGATATTTTACGACGTTGACTGCCGGCACGGAATGTCATCGTGAAATGTCATGCGAGGAGGAACGCGTCGAGCGTCGCCCCATAAAATCCGAATATACTGCGGAATGGGGCTGGACACGTTATAAGTCGACTTATCTTTCACCTCTCCCCTATTCAGGACACGGAATTGCATTGGCCGGAAGATGGAGCAAAGTGTTTAATCACTTCGACGGGAAAGCCAATATGGCCTTTGATGCGAGAATTACCTTGGCAGAAACCCTGAATCCGGCCAAGACAGCCGCAATGGACGGAGCAACCGTCGATTTAGGGTGGGGCCTGGCCTGGCATCCTCATATCTCTTCAAACTGGGATTTTACCCTCGGCGGACGAATAGGCATATATGCGGGTGCTCTTTATCTCACCCGAAACAGCAATAACCCGGTTACGGCCATTGCAGCCCCCGGATTGGATATCACTGCATCCACGGCTTATTCATTCCATATCGGCCGATTGCCTATCTCTATCTCCGACCACATCAGCATTCCAAGTTTATCAATATTCTTCTGCCCTCAATTCGGAGAAACATATTACGAAATTTATCTTGGCAACCGAAAGGGTTTGGTACACTGCGGATGGTGGGGAAACGCCGCTGCAGCAGATAATCATCTTCAGGCGAAACTTCATTTTGGCCGACGCGCAATGCTTCTTGGCTGGCATCTTGAATATCGGAGTTGGAATGCCAACCACATTTCCACTTCAATCAGGCAATCATCCCTCACGATAGGATTAGAATTCTAAAAAACATCACATCATACAATGAATCAATATAATCAAAATTATCAGCAGCCCCCCTACGGACCGGGTCCATCAGGAAATCCTTATTACGACCGTAACAATCCATTTGACGAAGGACCGGAAGGCCGTTCACGCGGCGTTACCGCCCTCCTTGCCATATTCCTCGGACAGTTTGGAGTCCAATACTTTTACATAGGGAAATGGCAGGCCGGAATATACACAATCCTCCTGACTCTCGTCACATGTGGAACATGGTATTTAGTGTCATTGATTCAAGGAATAATGATGCTTTGCATTACCAACCAACAGTTCAGGGCAAAATATATCACCACACCCTCAGAGTTCCCAATATTCTGAGCCACTCAGAATGCCCAAGCCACAGAAATAACAGCGTTAAGTATGTGCCACCACCGCGGAATTTCAAGGCTACAAGCAACGAAAATGCCCAAACACCCTTGCGGAAGAAAAGCAATATTCCAAACTGTAGCAATTTGACAAGACTGTCATATTCCCAAGTTTCAGGCATCCCACAATTCCATTTCCTCGTTCGGCAGATTTCGAATGGGGAAATACTTTTAAACAGACAAGCCTTCCCCAAAAGCTCTATTTACCAAGGACAGATATTTCCCCAAAGAAAGTACTACTGATGTGCCATGAATCACCGTCAATAGATGGTAATCCACGCACACAAGAAGGCTAACCATTACCAAAAATAAAATCGGCCCATAAAAGAGAGGTAAACAGAAAATGATCCTTCATAAATTAAAGACCCGGAAGAAGAAAAAACATAGAAAAATGCCCAATGGAACTAATTAATAATCAGCCTAAAAAGACACAAAGCAAAGAATAACGGCAAAAAACATCGAAAAAAATTTGGTGAAAAGAAAAAAAAGGCCTAACTTTGCACACGCAAAAGGGAACGAAGTCAATCCAAGACCGACTTCCGACAAGGTTGGGTGCCATAGCTCAGTTGGTAGAGCAAAGGACTGAAAATCCTTGTGTCCCCGGTTCGATTCCTGGTGGCACCACCTCCAAAATCGCTAATAATCTAATTTACAGATTGTTAGCGATTTTTCATTCAACCCAAATCGGCCGAGTTCCCTATAAAGTTACGGGTCAGCGGATATTTCGGGTTGGCGGGGAGGTAATGTCAAGAGTATAATGTTG
>CAMWRW010000001.1 GCA_947176755.1 uncultured Porphyromonadaceae bacterium | reverse complement strand
GAGCATCAGCTTCCCAAGCTGAGGGTCGCGAGTTCGAGCCTCGTTTACCGCTCCAGTTAACCTCATAGAATCGCTAACTTGCTACATCGTCGAGAACGAAAATGTGCCGACGTCCTATCTCGAGCGGAGCCCTGCTGCTGTTTATGAATTTGGTGGAGCTGACCCGCCCCCGGTCTGTATGTCGGGTGGCAATGCTTGATTCGACGGTATCTCCGGATGGAGATGCGTCGTTTTGTTGTATTTGTGACGAAACGTGAAAACTCCGTCCGGTTGCCTTGTCGGGCTGTTCTTTGAGTGTGAATTTGAAAGATATATACTTATAATACAATAACTAAAACCAGAACGCATGAAAAAACTTTTCCGGAGAATAGTCTCCGCCCTGCTGCTCATAAGTGCTTTTGCACCGAGTATCCAGGCTGACCAGTATGTCAACCTCTTTGGAGATTTTAATGGCTGGCAGAAAACTATTGAGTTGCAAGTTCCGGACACCCAGACTGAATTCAAGTGGGAGGATGTCAAGCTCGGTTCCAATGGAGGTGAATTCCTTATAAAGATTTGGGACGGAACGGCTGATACTTATTACAAATCCAATGGTAGTAAGGTCCCGGTCGACGGCACGCCCTATATCACCAGCACTAATGGCGCTAACATGACATTGAATGCAACCGATGAGAACGCACTCTACACGGTTGAGTTCAATAAGAATGGTACGCTGAAGGTGACCGCCACGGGCGAGGGTGAGCCTGACGCCCCGATGACCGCTCCCGATGACCTTTATATTATCGGTGATTTCGTCGGTTGCGGATGGGCTGAAGGCCGTGGTGTAAAGGGCGCGAAAGCCGGCAACGTCTTCACCTTCTCAGGCATCACATTTGATGGCGCCGCCAAAGAGTTCCGCTTTTGTTCCGAGAATAGCAACAATAGTGGCCAGAATTTCGGGCGCAAGGATGGCGCAGGTCTGTTGAACGCCTCCGGAGATGCTTTCAATAAAAGCTCAAACAGCTTCAAACTCAATGCCGGAACATACGACATCACGGTCGACTTCGACACTGAGATGGTCACATATATTGCCGGTACTACGCCGGTTGATCCCGTTGTGAATTGCGACGGCTGGTGGATTAAGGTGATGAATAAGAGCAATTCTAATATTGCCGAAGTTCAGCTCAATAATGGCAACACCATTGCTGAGTTCACCAACATGAACCTTTTTAATAACAACAATACCGAATTCTATATTCAGGTATGGGACGGCAACACGAATGTCAACTATTCCTATAATAAAGGACTTCCTTTCAATGAATGGGTGCAGTGTGTTGTCAAGACCTCGAATATGTATGACGGCAATGGTAACGCAGATCGCCGTTATACCATCCAGTATAATGCAGCGACCAACCAGATTCGTTTCTCTTTGACAAATACGGATTGGACTGTGCCGGCCAATCTTTACCTGATGGGTGAAGGTGAAGGCATCGAGTGGGGTAACAATCGTATGAAAGGTACGAAGAACGGCAACGTGTTCACCTTCTATGGCGTGCATCTCACGGGCCTGTTTAATTTCCATGAGGAAGCCTCCGGTTGGGCTGCAAAACGATATGGTAATACTCAGAATGCCAACGAGGTAGTGATCAATAGCGGTGGTTCCGCAGGGATTGCATTCCTCAAAGATCAGGCCGACAAGAACTTTAAGGTTGCTCAAGAGGGTGATTATGACGTGATTGTCAACTTCGACACCATGACCGTCACTCTCCGCGAAAAAGCACCGACGACACTCTATATGATCGGTAACACGGTCGGAATGGAAATGAAGGCTATGATGGGTAAGCGTGTAGGCGACGACCCCGAGACCCATGTATTCGAATTCAATCACATCTATACATATCCTACCGATAACGACGAAGATGGTCGCAACGGTTGTTTCCGTTTCCATACCAATTCCGCAGCTGACCTCGAGGACTATGTCAACTTCTTCGGTCCTGCCGACGGCACGGATGAAGAGGTCGTAGTTACCCTCGGCACTCCCATGAACATCGCAAGACTCAGCGAAGAGGTCGGACGCCGAGCTTTCCGCTTCGAGAATTACGGTCACTATGACATTACCGTTGACCTTGACAATATGACGATGACCGTGAACAAGTCGGAACCGGCTCCCATGCCCTCCAACCTTTACATCATCGGCCATGTCAACACTCAGCAGCAGTCTGTGTTCAACTTCGACTATATGAACCAGACCTCTCGCCACTCTTATCGCGAAGATCGCGACGGAACGAGAAATCCGGACGGTAAAGTATTCGTGTTCGAAAATGTGCTCATGCGCGACAACGAGAACACTGGCCTCTCTTCTTTCACTTTCCGTACGAACACTTCCAACATGCAGTGGACCGCCGCTCATCCCAGCGAGCCCCAGAATGTTACCAACTACGAGATTCCCTATACGACTGACGAGGATGGCGACCAGATTTTCGATGAAAACGGTTTCCCCGCCCAGCACTTCCGTATCGTGAACTCCACCAACCGCAAGGGTTCATGGATGCTCCCCTCAGGCTATGCTTACGACCTGAGAGTTGACTTCACCGACTATGATGAGACCACAGGCGAAGGCGATGTCCGTCTCTTTGTGAAAGAAACGGTTGCTCTTCCCTCCGAACTTTATCTCATCCACGGTAATAACCGCCAGTATGTGACCAAGATGAAGTCGAAAGTTGAAGGCGAGTTCTACCTCACCAACCTCAACCTCGGCAAGAACAATCAGATCGGTCTCTCTCTCGACAATGGTAACAACCCCGACTATTGTCCCGCTCAGGATAAGATGAACATCGTGCTCGAAGAGAACGAGGATGGTATCCTTGAATTTATCGACGAGTCTGCAAACTACAAAAACAATAACAAGTTCTGGTTCCTTGAAGATGGTGGAAACAACGTTGATATCTTCGTGACATTCCCCTACAACGAGGCAGATGGAACTTGGGATGGTGCAGACCCGATCTTCCGCGTAGTTCAGCGTCAGATCGACGAATCCCTCATTCCGGAGGAAATCTACCTCGCCGGCCGTCTCCGCGACTGGAATATGGAAGCGGATATCGACCCTGTGCGCGTGCCTAAGATGGAATATGACGAGCGTGACCGCACGTTCACCTGCACGGCCCTCCTTTCCAACGAGCCGGATCAGGATTACGCTGAATTCCGATTCTATACATCTGCGGATGCCAAGACCACCGGTCATGAATTCGGTCTTGTTGCCGACAGCTCGAAGAAACTCATCGAGTTCGACAATAAGGGCTTCTCAACCGAGGAATATGCAGTGATACCTGCCACGGCTGCTAACAAGACCCAGAACAACTGGCGTGTAGCCGGCGTAAACGATGTTTATCTGACTTTCACTCTTAATTACGCAGATCCTGAACATCCTGTTCTGACAGTTAACAAAGAGCCTGAATTCCTCTCATTCTTCTTCGCAGGCGACCTCGTCACCTT
This sequence comes from uncultured Porphyromonadaceae bacterium, assembly GCA_947176755.1. GTDB lineage: Bacteria > Bacteroidota > Bacteroidia > Bacteroidales > Muribaculaceae > Lepagella. The sequence goes on along the minus strand of CAMWRW010000001.1, from coordinate 107,447 downwards.
CGATGCCGGCTCAGACGGCAAGAAGTCTGACCAGACTTGGCTCACGGGCGACCGCAAATATCAGTTCCAGAAATCCGACCTTCCCGATGAGGCTCTCCGCAGCTGGAAGAATGGATGGTATATGTTGAAACTTCCGGTGCTCGAAGGTCAGTTCAAGATTACGAAGAACTCCGGTGAAGATAATTGGGGTATCACCTTTGGACACACTGCAAAGAAGGTTGACGGAGATAAGCTCGCGGATCCCGCGGAATATTTCTCGAATCCGGTTATTCTTGGTGAGGAATACACCGCCCTTACCGCTCATGGTGACGGCGCTAACCTTCATCTCGCAAACAACGTGCTCGAGAACGTTACGATCTATTTCTATCCCGACAAGCTCACCGACGATATGGAGGACCAGACCTATGGTCAGCCCCGTCTGTTCATCACCGCCGACCGTGCTTACGACCTCTACTATTACTTCTACAACCAGAAGTTGATGACCGAAAAGAATATCAAGGATATCATCAACGGTCAGAACACGAGTGCTTCCGATTATATCGGTATCGACCTCTCGAAGTCTTACACGAACTCCGCAGGTCAGACGGTAGACTTTAAGATGCCAGTAAACCGTTTCTATAACACGGAGAACTATAACGGTGACGACCCGACTGAGTTCATCCTCGTTGACCTCGGCGGCACCGACGACCTCGCGCAGATTGCAAGCTCCGATCTGACACTGCTCAACTTCGGTCTTTCCGGCGACCGTCCCGAGTATGACCCCCGTCGTTATGTAATGATGGCCAAGATTCCTTCCGGTCTTGAAATGTCGGCAGGTATCGCCTACAAGATGGAGGCTCACAATGTCGGTTCAAACTCATATCTCTCGGCTAACGAAACCAAACCGCAGACGATTCCTTCGACCAGCAATATCTACGTGCTCTCCGGAGACTTCGCCGCTCCCGTTTCGGTTTATCTCCGTCAAGACTATGGTAACGACCTGATGAACGCATCTCACCAGAACGACGATATCGAGGTGGCATATCGTATCATCGATATCGAGAACTTTGAAGTGAACGGTGAAACCAAGTCCGACTATGTCGTGGTTTCTCTCGCATCGAAGAACTCGACTCTCTTTAAGGATGCTGATGCATGGGGTTGGATGCCTTACAACGGTTTCCACAAGAAGGGTGCGACTGTCGCTCAGGACCGCCATAATGAAAATGTGGGTCACACAACTACGTCTGCTACCGTTGCTCACGATAACATCTACCACGGTCACTATCCCAACACCGGCGAAAGTGTTAACGTGCCTCTGAACCTCGGTCTTGTTTACCCCAACGCTTACGTTCAGTTCCGCGTGGTGCGTAAAATCACTGATTGGAGTGATGTAGACTGGACTCAGTATCCCGACAAACTGTGCAAGGAAATCACTTCATATCAGGAAGACAAAGCGTTCCGTTACTTTGAAGAGAATCCTACCGGCGACCGCCTCATCGACTACTTCCCCGCCCCCGCTGCGAAATCCTCCGCTTCGTCAGCTCCCGCTGCCGTACGCGAGAAAGTGATCCAGCGTGCTGCTCCGAAGATTCCGGCCACAGGCCAGGCTATCGGTAAGGATGTCGACCCCTTCCTTGAAATAAGCAATGCTTACAAACTCAACTCTACTCCTATGTATGCCACGGTTGACACTTCCAAAGAATCAATCACTGTCGGCATCGAGGAAATCAATGATGACGAATTCGAATATGGCGCAGAGTTCGACGGCGAACCGGTTTACTTCACTATCGAAGGTATCCGCGTAGCCGAGCCCGCAGCTCCCGGCATCTATATCGTGGTTCGCGGAAGTCATTCCGAGAAAATCGTTGTTGAATGATTTGACAGGCAATCATGAATAAGATGTGGATCGGACTCCACTCTTCATGATTCGGATAGATAGAGGAGCAGCTTCCTTCCGGGGCTGCTCCTCTTATTCATTTGCCGGAAGAATCCTCTTTCCTGTCTGCCGGGTTGTCCCGATATCGATGAAAAATTTAATTAATCATAATAAATCATGAAAATAATTCTGTCTACTCTCGGAATGTTGGAGCAGGAAGATTCTTTCCTGTTGCTTCCAGATTCCGCTTTCGCAAAACCGGGCAATCCATTCTTTCTGCCCGATTTTGACGACACTTTTCACGCTCTGCCGGCCACGGCCCTTAGAATTGGCAAAGTAGGAAAATCAATAGCATCCCGATTCGCCGACCGATATGTGGACGCGGTGGCCCCGGCGGCTGTCGTGATCGCGGCCGGTGTGTTCTCCGGAATGCGTCGCGCCGGCCTCCCCTGGGCGCCGGCCATGGCTTACGACCGCTCCGTGCTGACGGGCAATTTTTTGGATGCTCGGCCGTTATCAATAAATGAGGTCATGCAGAAAGCTATTCAGAATGTCAGCCAAACCATGACCCTTAAGACCGGCGACATCCTCCTCGTTGCCAATGAACAATATTTGCCGGAAAATTTGCCGCAGCTGAGGATCGGAGAGGAGTTTTCTCTCCTTGCCCCTGATAACGAAACGATTTATAAATTCAGAATAAGATGAACAGATTCTGTGCCTTCCTGCTCGGAATCATACCTTTAGTCGCCTCCGGAATTTTTTCCTCTTCTATGGAGGCCGCCAATTCATATACATATTCATTCGCCGACAGTTCCCCTCTGGCCTCCGGCCGATGGGTACGTATCTCTACGGGGGAATCGGGCATATATGAGATTCCTTACTCCACACTCCGCGAGATGGGTTTCTCTGACCCTGAATGCGTCGGCGTCTTCGGCACGGGGGGCACACCCTGTTCGTTCTCTTTCGAGAGTTTTACTTCAAAACGCCTGTATGAAGACACGCCGAAGCCGGTTGCCGTCTGGCATGAGGGAGACCGTCTGTTGTTTTACGCGCAGGGCACTTCAAGTTTCGAATACTCCTCCGGGAAATTCATCCGTTCGTCAATCAATCTCTATTCGTTCCGCGGACACTACCTGCTCTCGGATTCACAGGAGCCCCTCGCACTTCCTTCGGCAGACATTCCTGGAAACCGGGAGGAGGCTTACAGACGCGTTTCGGGATATGACTATGTCTGGCACGAACGCGATCTGAAATATAACACGCTCGGTTCAGGCCGTCTTTTCTGGGGCGAGAATATGTTGCTCTCTCCCGAGCTGACGTTCCCGGTCGAACTCCCCTTTGCGGCATCCTCCGGCTCGGCGTCGCTCAACATAGATATGGCCTATCATGGCAATTCCAACGGCACGCTCTCTGTCAGTCTGGCAGGTGTAACGCGCGAAGCAACATGCCCCGCATCAGCTTTGTCTAATGTCAACCATTCATTCACGGGAATCCCTCTCTTTGCCGGGGAATCCCCCCTTATTCTCCGACTCCAACTATCGGGCGCGGAGGTCGCTGCTCTCGACAAATGGATTATCACTTATCCGAAATCATTCACTTTCTCTTCAGATTTCGCTCAGGAAAGAATCTCCTTTCCCGGATTGCAGAACGGATTGTCAAGCTTTACGCTGCCCGAAGGGATGACGGCAATCGACGTTTCTTCTCCCGCCTCGCCGAAGAAACTGCCCGTGGAGGGAACGGCCGCTTATTTCACATCCGGAAAGAATCCGGCCTATATCGTTGCGTTTGATTCTTCGAAGACTCAGTATGCGATAGGGGAGGATTGGGAAGTGCTCCCTCCGCTCAATCTTCATCTGCTTCAACATCAGTATAACGAGTTGCTTATTATCACGCAGCCGGAATATCGGGAATATGCCGATAAGATTGCCAACCTCCACAGGGAATATGACCGGATAGGGGTCGCCGTGGTCAACGTGCAGGATGTCTATGATGAGTTCAACTCCGGCACACCCGACCCGATGGCTTACCGGGCGCTGGTGAAACTAATGTATCAGGCGCGGACCATGCGGCTCCGCAACGTACTGTTCTTGGGCCCGGCCTTCGCCGACTCCCGGAATGTGGAGGGTTGCGAACGTCCGAATGCTTTTGTGACCTTCCTTCACCCTGCCAATGGCTTTGAACTTGGCGAGGCGAAGGTCCCGACCGTCCACGACTGGCCGGGATATGTCTCGGATGTTATTTATAACGAGAATTTCTACTTCCGTGAACCTGTCGAGGTCGGCGTCGGCTATCTTCCCGTGACGTCGGCATACGAGGCCGAACTGGCTGTGAGCAAGATCGCCGATTTCCTCCGGATGTCGAAGGAGGGTGGAATGGAACGTTATGCCAACAAGATAACGATTGTCGGCGGGAGCGGTGACGACCGTCTGCATTATGATATGGCTGTCAATGCGGCCAATTATCTCGACAAGATGGCCGGCGAACTCTCCGACGCCCGGTTCGACATGGAGTTGCTCAGTGTCGAGGACAGATCGGAAGAGGAATGTCGCGACGCGCTCTCCAAAGCCCTTGAGGAGGGTTCGGCCCTTACGATGTATTTCGGTCACGGGTCGTCATCGGCACTCAACGGCGAACTCTGGTCAAGCTCGAATTTCATGACCCTGCGCAATCGCCCCGCCGGGTTCATGCTCCTTGCAGGCTGCCGCCTTTCGGAGACAGACCACGGCCGCAACGGAGTCGGGGATATCGGCGTGCTCCGTGCCCCGCATGCCCTTGTTGGAGCCATCACGGCTTCACGCACGGTTTACGCCGAGCGCAACGCTAAGATTATGGAGGCTATGCAGGCCGCCATGCTTACGACCGACAGCGTTACCCCCCGTCATACCAATGCAACGATCGGAGAAATCTACGCTCTCGGAAAATCCCTTTCCAAAGAGGATGTGGAAGCCGCTTTCTATTATGTCGGCGATCCGGCCCTGCAATTTCCCCTTGCCGTCAATCCGGCCACTGTCCATCCTAACGTCAGCCGCGCATACGTGCCGGGAGAAATCCTCACTCTCTATGGCTCGATGATGACAAGCGATAATGAATATGCCGACAACAGCGCTTCCGGAGATCTGATGATTCGCATCTACGAGCCTTCCAACCCCATGAAGATTGCCGGACGTGATGCCCTCCCGGTAAGAGGGAATCTTGTTGCGACTGTGAAGGGCACGTTCAAGCAGGGCCGTTATTCCGGCGTCAGGATTCAGCTTGATAAGGAACTTGAGTATTTGCAGGATGCGAAGTCAGAGGTTGCGCTCCCGGTCTATGTCACGGGGTATGATTCCCGATATGGCCGCGCCTATTGCGGCAACTCGGTCGTGATGCTCGCCCCGGCGGGAAAATTGCCCGACAGCACGGCTAAATATGACACTCAGGCCCCGAGCGTGGCGGCGGAATATGACCCCGCAACACTCTCGATCCGCGTTTCGGCTGCTGATGAAACGGCCCTTAACATGAGGGATGCCATCTCCGTTTTTGTCGACGGATTAGAAATGTCGTGGGCTCCGATAGACGAAACCGACCTCATTTCACGTTCTTATATTGCAACCGTCCCCGTGGGGACGTTCGAAGAGGGGCGACATTTCCTGACAGCCGTGGCCCGCGACTTGGCGGGAAACGTCTCCAGTCCCGAGTCGCTTTCTTTCCTTCTCTCTAAAGAAACGGCGCTTGAACTGAGTTGTGACTCGTCGGTCGCAACCGACTGGATTGAGTTCCGGATTGAAGGAAACGATGCCCTTCACTCTCTGCTTCTGCTGATTGCCGACGCTGAAGGGAAGGTAGTCGCGACCGTTAAGTCAGATGCCGATTCCGCAGTTTGGAACTGTGAAGGGATGCCTCCGGGAGTATATTCGGCGGCTGTGGCGGCCGACTCTGCTGCCGGTGCGGTTATCCGCTCCCCCAGAATCTACTTCTCGGTTATCGACTGACGCCACTTTCCCGGGGCGCGACCCGACATCATGAAAATATGCAAATGAAGAAGACAACATACACTCTCCTGCTCCTGCTCGCCCTTGCCTGCATTCCGGCGGCGGCTCAGAACGATATCAAGGATAATCAGTTCAACCCGGTAAATACGGGTGTGACCACACTGTCGATTGCCCCGGATGCCCGCGGTTCCTCGATGGGTAACCTTGGTGCGGCCACCGAGCCTGATATGAACTCTCAGTTCTGGAATCCTTCGAAATATGCCTTCGCTTATTCTCAAGGTGGACTGGCGTTGTCATATACCCCTTGGTTGCGTAAGATTGTCAACGATATATTCCTTGCCGACCTGTCGGGATATTACAAACTTGGTTCGTCGGACAATCAGGCCATATCCGCCTCTTTCCGCTATTTCTCGCTCGGCGAGGTCCATACGAGCACTTCCGATGTGACGGGCGGGGCCGTGCAGACAATCCATCCATACGAGTTTGCCATCGACGCCGGATATTCCCGCAAGTTGTCGGAGAAATTCTCGATGGGCGTTGTGCTCCGATATATCCTCTCCGACCTGTCGTTCCAGGACACGCAGACCGGTCAGACAAATAATGCCGCATCGGCCTTCTCCGTCGACCTTTCAGGATATTTCACTTCCTTCCCGATGATCGGACGGAACGAATGTCAGTTCTCTTGGGGTTTCGACATCTCGAACGTCGGCACGAAGGTGAGCTATGACGGCGGAACTTATAATTATTTCCTTCCGACCAATCTCAGACTGGGAGCGAACTTCATGTTCCCTCTTGCCGATTTCCATACGCTTGCCCTCGGTCTCGACCTCAACAAGCTCCTCGTCCCGACAATGCCCCGCACGAAAGACTATGATATGGAGACGGCCGAAGGCCAGTCGGAATATAACAAAGCATGGGACGAATGGAACACCATGTCGCCGATCACCGGTATCTTCAAATCATTCTCCGATGCCCCGGGAGGCTTCAAGGAGGAGCTTCAGGAAATCGGAGTGGCATTCGGTGCGGAATATCAGTACAACCAGCAATTTTTTGTCCGCGCCGGTTATAACTACGAGCATCCCAACAAGGGAGGTCGAAGCTATTTCGCCTTTGGTGCCGGCTTTTCTCTCAATGTCGTGAAGCTCGACGCCTCATATATGCTTGCCACGGCACAGAGCTCTCCCCTTGACCAGACTTTGCGTTTCACACTTACTTTCGATATGGACGGCCTGCGAGATCTGATGGGCCGCCGCAGATAATAGATGAACAAATTTCTTTTTCCTCTTCTTCTCTTGCTGGTGTCGCTGACGCCGGCAAGCGCACTTTATACCTCCTCGTATAAATTCTCCTTTCTTCCGGAATCCTCTCTCAAGGAGGGCCGATGGGTTAAAATCGAGGTCGATGAGTCCGGTGTTTATGAAATTCCTTACACGCGCCTGCGCGAAATGGGTTTCTCGAATCCGGAGCGTGTCGGCGTGTTCGGAAATGGAGGCTGCGAGCTTAACATATCTTTCTACTCCGGCACCAATTCTCCACTCTATCGCGACGACCTGCAGCCGGTCGGCGTGTGTCACGCTGATGACCGCCTGTATTTCTATGCTGTCGGACCGGAAAATTTGACCTTCGACGGCTCGAAGTTCGTGCGGACGTCCCTGAATATATACAGTCGCACCGGGGTCTACTTCCTGAGCGACGCCAATTCATATTCCGAAATTTTAACGGAGACTCCGGGCGACGGCGACACGGTGGTCCGCGACGACCTCTGGGGATACCTCTATCATGAGCGAGACCTGATTCACGGTGAGAAAAACTACGGCCGGTACTACTGGGGCGAAGATTTCACCGGGGGCGCCTCTTACTCTTTTCCTCTGAGACCCCCATTCATGGCGACGTCATCATCATCGCCCTACGGGCGTCTTGACTTCACGCTCATTCATTCCGGAAAGGATGAAGGAGGCTCCATGAAGATCGGTGTCGCCGGGCGCAATGACTCGATCGCGACTTCGAAAGATGGCAAGAAAGCTTATTCCTATTATATAAGAAACCTGCAGACACCTCTTCTCGACGGAACGGATCTGACGTTTGAATATTCCGGCGGCACGGCTCCCTATATCGGGCTTGATTATTGGATTCTTACCTATCCGAAAGTTCTGCCCGCGATTGCGGGCGGGGATTTTCGCCAGGAGCTCCTTTCCTTCCATAATGCTTCCTTCGACGAGTCGCGAGGAGCATTGAATGTGCCGGAAGGTTCGGTCGTGTTCGATGTCACCGACCCCTATCAGCCTGTCCGGTGGCCTGTAGAAGGGAATCTCGCCTATTTTCCCCGCCCCTCCGAGGCAAGGTCCGTCGTCGTGTTCGATCCCTCCAAACCTCAGAAACAGATTCACGAGAATTACACTCCTGTCGGCAATAGCAATCTCCATTCCTACGGGAAAGAGGGATGCGACTTGCTTATCATCACCATCCGGGCCATGCTCCCGTATGCGGAGAGAATCGCGGAGCTTCATCGGCGTTACGACGGGCTGAAGGTGATCGTTGCAGAACGGGAGGCTGTCCATAATGAGTTTTCCGCCGGTATGCCCGATCCGATGGCTTACCGTGCCTTCGCCAAGATGCTTTACCAGAGTCCGGGAAGAAAATGTTCGAATGTGCTCTTTATCGGGCCGTTCCGCGACGACCTACGAGGGGTCGGTGTCGCGACGGATTCCGGTGAGACATTTGCCGCCTTCCCCGCGCTGATTGAATCATTCTCCTCGACGGAGGATGATGCCCCCTCCGTGATAGATTTCGCGGGCTATGCTTCCGATTCTTTTGAATCGACCAACCGAATGGAAGTGTCGCGTCTTGACATGGGTGTCGGAGTGCTCCCGATCCATACCTCCTATCAGGGAGAATTGGCCGTGGCGAAAATCGAAGAGTATCTGCAGATGCTTGAAAGCGGCGATCCGGCTGCTATCGTAAACCGGACGCTCGGCCTCGGCTGCCCCGGTCAGAATCATGCTCACGCGAAACAAACCCTCTCTTACGCATCTTTTCTTCAGGCTTACGCCAAAGCCACTTCCGGAGGGGAATTTCCGCACAGCAATATTCTTGTAGCGGACTACGAGCAGGAGGATGCCGGCGCCGAATTGAGACGTGCGCTTGAGGAGGGTATCATTTATTCGATTTATTACGGTCATGCCGGTGCTTCCGGTATGTATGAACGTTTCTGGCAGACGCAGGACTTCATAAACCTCCGAAACCGTTATCTCGGATTCATGTTCATGGCCGGATGTCTGCTGAGTCCGATCGACCTCGGACAGACCGGAATCGGCGACCTTTGTGTCACAGACTCTCCGCGAGGACTGATCGGGGCCGTTGTCTCGACTCGCAAAGTCTGGTCGCAGCAGAATGAAACCCTTGCGAAAGAATTTCTCAAGGCTATGTTCCTCGATTCCTCCGGCCGTCCGCGCACGTCGTCTCCGACCGTCGGGGAGGTCTATGCCACCGCCAAAACAGGCACGGAGAATAATAATGAATTGTGCTTCTATTATGTCGGCGACCCCGCTCTCCGTATGCCCGTCGCCCTGCGTTCGGCCTCCGTTTCGATCGATAAGGATGCTGTCGTCGAAGGGCATATCGTGACGGTCAGCGGAAATTGCCTGATTCCGGCAGGAACCCGCACCGACACGGCTGTCAACGGGAAGGTCGTCGTAAGAATATGCCGTCCGACTTCACTCCATTTTTCCGAGGAATTGCTTGGAAACGGTGTCTATGATTATCTTCCGGTGGAGGACACCGGGATTGAGATCGTTTCCGCCATGGGGGACGTGGTCGACGGTCGCTTCTCGGTTCCGATTCTTCTGCCTCAGGATGTGGCTGATTTCAGACCGTTGCCCGGAGACACGGATTCCCCGCTGAAGGTCTATGTCGGCGTTTATGAACCGACGCGACGGAACGCTTTCGCAGGCTCGGCCGATCTTCAGATGCTCCCGCTCGGCGCTGTCGCCGGGGAGAAGCCGGAAGTCGACACGGAAGCTCCGGAAGTTGAAGTTAAATATGATGCGGTTTCCGGCAAACTCCTTCTTTCCGCCTCTGATAATGTCGGTTTCTCGCCCCTTTATGGGGTCGGAATCAACGCCCGTCTTGATGGTGAACCTTTCGTGCGTAATGAAGATGCCGGAGGTGCGGTCGGTTATGTTTCGGATTGGAGTGACGCCTGTGTGATGCTGAACCTTCCCGAAGGGGAGCATCGGTTTGAGATGACAGTCAGGGATTCCTCCGGGAATTTGTCGCCGAAAGCTGTGTGTGAGTTCACGGTAGGACGCGCCCCGTTGCTGACTCTTGACATCGTTTCGTATGTGGCGCTCGATGAAGTCCGTTTCGATGTTTCCGGAGCCGGCCCCGCGAGCGGCCTCGAACTTCGAGTCACAGACGCCGGGGGACGCACGGTCTTTTCCGGACCTGCGGATGCTTCCGAGATTGTCTGCTCCACAGAGGGCTGGACCCCCGGCATTTACTCGGCTGCCATCGTGGAAACCGGTGAATCCGGCGCTCGTCGCCATTCGCGCAAGGTGTCCTTCTCGGTCGTGAAATAAACATATTGAGGAGTCACGACGTTAATCTTCTGTAAAGAATAAAAAGAAAATTTATGGAAGACGACAAGATATACTCGGCCGAAGGAATTGAGGATGCGGCTGAACAGCGAGTTGCCGAAGCGGTTGCTGAAGAAGTTGCCGTAGAGCAGGAGCTCCTCGGAAATGAGGAAAACCGTGAGGAGGCGCTTGCCGCCGCAGAGGCATTGGAGGCCGACGTTGAGGCTGGAGAAGAAAATAAAGTGAATGGATTCGAGGCTCTCGGAGTCGAACAAAGGTTGCTTGACGCGATTTCCGAACTTGGCTTTGTCAATCCAATGCCTATTCAAGAGATGGTGATTCCACATCTTCTTGAAAAGGAGGGAGATGTGATTGGTCTCGCGCAGACCGGCACGGGAAAGACCGCCGCTTTTGGCCTCCCTGTGATTCAGCGCATAGATGTTGACCGCAATGTGCCTCAGGCCCTCGTTATCGCCCCGACGCGTGAACTTTGTCTTCAGATTGCCGGCGATCTTGCCGATTTCTCCAAAAATATCGACGGACTGAAAATCCTCCCCGTCTACGGCGGGTCGAGCATCGAAAGCCAGATTCGGTCGCTCAAGAACGGAGTGCAGATTATCGTGGCCACGCCGGGTCGTCTTATTGACTTGATAAAGCGTGGAGTGGTGAAGCTCAATGATGTCCACACCGTGATTCTTGACGAGGCGGATGAGATGCTTAATATGGGTTTCCTTGACGACATCGACGAAATCCTGTCGCATGTGCCGGAAAACAGGAAGATGCTGATGTTCTCCGCCACCATGCCGAAGGAGATTGCCGCCATTGCCAAGAAATATATGCACGACCCTGTGGAATTTGTTGCGGGAAACCGTAACGAAGGTTCGCGTAATGTCCGTCATATCTATTATCTTGTCAAGGCTCAGGACAAATATCTGGCCCTGAAACGTGTTGTCGACAATTCCCCGAATATCTACGGAATCGTGTTCTGTCGCACGAAGAAGGAAACTCAGGAGATCGCCGACCGTCTTGTGGCCGACGGTTACAATGCGGATTGCCTTCACGGCGACCTTTCGCAGGCACAACGTGATCTGGCGATGAAGAAATTCCGCGACCATGTCACTCAGCTCCTGATTGCGACTGACGTTGCCGCCCGCGGTCTTGATGTCGACGACCTCACGCATGTGATCAATTTCGGACTTCCCGACGATGTGGCGGTCTATACCCACCGTTCCGGTCGTACGGGCCGCGCGAACAAGACGGGAGTTTCCGTCGCCATTATCCATACCCGCGAAAAACATAAGATTGCCCAGATTCAAAAGATTATCGGCAAGGAGTTCGAATACCGTAAGGTCCCCACTCCGGCCCATATCATTGAAAAGCAGCTTTACAACCTGGCCGACCGTCTGGAACGTGTGGAGGTCAACGAGGCGGAAATCGGTCAATATATCCAGGGCGTTAAGAAGAAACTGGAATGGCTTTCCGGCGAGGATCTTCTCAAACGCGTCCTTTCTCTTGAATTCAACCGCCTCCTTGCCTATTACCGCGATATGCCCGATATTGACCTTAACGACACAAAACCGGCAAAAGGGGAGCGCAAGGAACGTGGCGAGCGGCGTGCCAAAGGCGACAAGGACCGCCGGAACGCCGAGGAGGGCTACGAACGCCTGATGGTAAACATTGGCAAGGGTTCCGGTTTCTTCCCCGGCAACCTGATGGACCTCGTGAACCGCAATGTCAATGGATCCAAGCCGGAAATTGGTCGCATCGACCTTATGCCCGGATATACGCTCTTTGATGTGCGCAAGAATGACGCCCGCCGGGTGCTCGACGCATTGCGCCACGCCGAGTTCTTCGGACAGAAGATTCGCGCCGAAGTCGCTCGCGAAGGGGCCGACTACGGCTCTGATGAACCGGAATACACCTACTCCGGTCGGCTTGCAAAGAAACATAAAGGAAAGACCGTGAAAGAAAAAAAGGGTCCGAAAGGCCCGAAAAAATCCGCGAAGGCCTCAAAGGGAGCCAAAGGAGAAAAGGGTTCCAAAGGGGAAAAGAGGGGTAAAGACTCCGGGAAGCAGAGCGGATACGAAATCTTTTATAAATAAAATTCTTTTATAAAGAGAATTTCGGTGAGGTCGGCAGTCGGCCTCACCGATTCTTTTTTCTTGTGGCTCTCGCGATTATTTGCTATCTTCGCGTTGTCATGAAACACTTGATTATTATACTGACTCTACTGCTTGGAGTCTCCGGAGTTTCGGCGCGCACCCGCATTGCCGAGGATACGCTGACGATCCGCGAGGCATTCATCAATCTGCCGCTTGACGTGGTTGAGATTCTTTCGCGCTCTTCGCGTCTCGATATGCTCGATTATCTTCGCAACGGAGAGATGCGGCCTGTGAGAAATTCTATGAACGGCACGTCGGTCGTGGTCGCTCCGGCTACAGATTCCCTCCTCAATGTCGAAGTGACAGGAAGTTCGCGCATCTCTCTCCGCCTCCTCCGGAAGGGAAAACGGACGATAGCTGCGTGTATCAGTACGCTCGGCGACAGCCAGCAGGCCTGCGACTCCGAAATCTCTTTTTATGGAGAAGGGATGAAGCCCTTGAAGAGCAAAAGCCTGTTCCCGGATCTGAAAATCGAGGATTTCCTTGATTTTGGACCGCTGACCTCCCTTTCCCCTTCGGAAAGGAAAGGACTCCTCGCTCTTATTCCATTCCCGACTTTCGAACTCGCTTTCGATGGAGTTTCCACATTGATAACGGCTCGTCTGACGGTCGGTACATTTATGGGACAGGAGGATTACGACCGTCTTAAGCCCTACATCCGCGACCGTCGTCTCTACTGGACCGGATCGCGATACAGGCTGCAATGAGACCGATGCAGCTTGATATTCCCCGTCGGTATGAGTCTGAATCCCGGTCGACGAGGGGATGGTGGATAGCGGCAACTATTCTGGTCACGCTCCTAATGTCGGTTCCCGACACGCTTTTCGGAATCGAACTTGGCGACACCGGCTTCTATTTCACGTTCTACGACAATTTCTTCCGCGCCCCGGAAGCCGTGGAATATAATTTCATGTACTGGTTTTCCGGGTTGGTCGGGCGCTTATGGCTTTCCGCCGGGGAAATAATCGGTTGCACACCGCTTCTCTGGATGCGTTTCGGGGGTGCGGCGACTTTATGCGGCATCGCACTCGGAATCCGCTTTGCCGTCGTCTCTCTCATTGGGGAAAAGCATGCCGAATCATGTTCGTTGGCAGCCGTAGTCCTTGTGATGGGAGTCTACTTCAGGGGTGTCCATGTGCTTGCATACGATTTAATCACCTGTCTTCTCGGCTTGTGGGGTATGCTTTTGGTGGCCCGGGGGCTGATGAAGGGCAAGATGATATTCGTCGGGGCTTTCTTGTTAGGGGTCAACGCCTTTACGCGTATGACAAACCTTTGCGAGGTCATGCTCTTTCTGCTTGTTCCTCTCGGATATCGTTTCATGACGGCAGGAAAAATGCCGGCCCGCGAGACACTCCGACGAACCGGAGAATTCTTCCTCGGATGGGTTGCGGGGGTCCTGTCGGTGATCCTGCTCTTAATCTTGCTCGGCCAATGGAAAGAGATGGTCGCCAATCTTCAGGATCTTGTCGGCATCGCCACCGGATCGTCGGGATCTGCTACGCATAATCTCGACAATCTGATGCTCAAGAGTATGGATATGTGGGGAGCGATATGCAAGCGAGCTTTGATACTGGCCTGCTTTCTTTTGCCCGGTCTTTTATGGCGGCCTCTGTACGCGGTTGGACTCGCGGGATGGCTTTTGGTAGCTCTCCTTCGCGGAGATGGCGGCCTCCTTTTCGCCACCGCATCGCTCTCACTGTTCGGCTGCACGTGCTCCCTGCTTCGGAAACGTTGGCATCGGGGTTCAATTCTCGCTTGGGGCGGAATCCTGCTAATGAGGCTCCTGCCGATGGGTTGCGACGGAATCCTGCTTGGAGTAGGTTCGACGGCGCTTGCCGCGGCGGTTGCTGTCGCGGCCGCATGGACTGTCTCCGTTTTCCGTCACGGATTGACCACGCTCTGGCTTCTTGCCCTCTTATTCGCAGGGTTAGGGTTCGTCGGAATGTACCGGGGAGGGGCGTATATGGATGAAGGACCGCTGATCGAGAAAATGGCCTCTGTCAATCATCCTGAGCTGCGCGGAGCGCTGACCACGCCGGCACGCGCCGAGGCAATCGCCGAGTTCTCCACTGAACTCGCGGGCCTTGTCAAGCCCGGAGAGAAAGTGCTTATCTACGGCGGGGCTCCCGGTCTTTACTGGCTGAGCGGCACCCTCCCGGCCTTCGGAAATTCGTGGCCCGAGCAGTTGTCGGTCGGACGTCTGCAGTCGAAGCTCGATGAAATGGCTTCCAATGGGGAATTTCCTCCTGTGGTGTTCCACGAATTTGATGCTCAGGCATACGGGGCTTTCACGCCCGACCCCACGTATGGGGCCGGGGGCGGAAAACCGACCCCTTATCATCTGAAAGAGAAGAATGAGACGGTTGAACGTTGGCTTCGTTCCAACGGATATTGCCGCACGGATTCAACCCGTTGGTTTTCCGTATTCCGCAAAAATTGATTAATTTTGTGTTCATGCCGGATATCGAGGAGATAAAGGACGCGCCCGCGAAAAAGGAGAGCCTTTTCAAAAGGAAGAAAAAGGAGCTGCGGATATCGGCACTCTTCCTTGGAGTGTCGCTCCTTCTTGCGGCCTCCATTCTCTATGCGTGGCATGAATATCGCGTTTCGCCCCCATACGTCGATCCGGAAAGGTTTCCCATTCGCGGAATCGACGTCTCTTCCCATAACGGGATGATTGATTTCAAGGCGGTGGCGGCCGACGGAATTGAATTTGTGTGGATAAAGGCTTCGGAAGGGGAGACCTTCCGCGACAATAATTTCATACTGAACTTTCAGAAAGCGACCCAGGCCGGTCTTAAGACCGGAGCCTACCACTTCTTCCGCTTTGACCGCGACGGAGTCGCCCAGGCTCGAAATTTCATTCGCTCTGTGGCCGGAAGATGTCTCGATCTCGGAATGGCGATTGATGTTGAGGAGACGGGAAACGCGGGCGGCGTGCCTCACGACTCTATCATCATCCGACTGCGCGATATGATCGAATATCTTAATGTGGCCGGTGTCAGACCTATCCTTTATTCCAACCGGGCGGGGTTCGACAAATATATCTACGACGAATTCCGCGATCTGCCGTTATGGATTTGTCAGTTCACCGACAATTCCCGTTCCGGAGACTGGCTATACTGGCAGTTCTATCATCATGGTCATGTTGCGGGGGTGAAAACCGAGGTCGACCTCGACGTCTATTCAGGAAGCCGGGAAGATTGGGAGTATATGCTCGACAATATGCCTCCGACTCTGTTGTTGCCCCGCTGAACCTATTTTATTGCGATGCCGGACTTTTCATCAGAAATGCAGGAAAAATCTGTTTTTCGAAGCAACGTGGCGAAAAAGGACACGGAAAAGGGTCTCGTGACGGAGGCTCTTCTCTGGCTCGCACTTCCTACGCTTCTTTTTCTCGCCTTCTGGCTTCGGGTTTGGCTCGCAATTATTTTATGCTCCGCGCTTGTGGCGGCTGTCATCGGCAGGCTCTCAGAGGGAGCCGGAAATTTTCACACGTCGGGCTTCAGGCCTGTGAGACGCGATTCGCGATACTATACGGTTTTCTTCATCCTCCTCCTGCTTCTGCTGCTAAGCGGAATCGGGGCGCTTACCGCCCAGATTGCCGGCGACCATGTCTACCGTAATGCCGTTTTCTACGACTTGGTCCGACGTCCCTGGCCCGTGGTCTATCCTGACGGCGAAGAGGGCCCCGTTACGCTCTGTTATTATTTCGGCTTCTGGCTTCCTGCGGCTTTAATCGGGAAATTAACGGGGCGCATTCTTCCCGGCGATGTGGCCCAGTTTGCTTACGCCCTTTGGGGAATGTGGATTTTCTTCCGGTTTCTATTCAGCCGATTTGGGGGACGTGCCTCATGGATTGCATTCCTCGCCCCGCTCAGTTTCGGAGCCGCCGACCTGCTCATCGGGGGAATCGCCGACCTGCTGCTTCCTTTCCAACAGAGATGGGAGTTGCTTATTCTTAAAGATCTGGCCACAGAATATTATTCTCTTCCTCCGTTGGGAGTGCTGGTTGTCTATGTCTATAACCAAGGGGTAGCGTCGCTGTTGGCCTGCATATTGCTTTGGCATGAAAGGAGGCGCCCGCGGGCTCTTCTCCTTCTCTATTCCCTCATGCTGGTGCAGGCTCCTTATCCGGCGATGGGTATTTTTGTGGCGATGGCGTGGCGCGTGTTGCGCGATTTCAAGGCGTTTCTCACATGGGAGAATCTTGCCGGAATCATCATTGCCGCCGTCATCGGCCTGTTCTTTATCGGCAATAAGTCGCATGATGCGGCCGCCCCGGTTGCAGAGAGTCTTTCGACAATGGCGATGGTGCTCCTCATCTTCCTCCCCCTTTCCTACGGGCTTTGGCTTCTGGCCTTGTGGCCCCTGCTGAAGCGCAACGGCATCTTTTGGCTTACGGCCCTCCCGGCCGTGATCGTGCCGCTTCTCCTTTCTTCGCCCCATCACCAGGATATTGGCTACAGGATAACGATTCCGAGTATGCTGGTGATTATCGTGGCCGAGATAATGGCGCTCCGGCATTGGCGGTATCTTCCCCGGATGAGGAAGTGGTTGCTCGCAATAGCGATTTTGCTCGGTGCATATACGCCGGGGCAAGTGCTCGTGCAGACTGTTGACAGAAATATCGACTGGCTGAGTGGCGAGGCCGAGCGAAAGTCGATCTATATCATGGGGAGGCTGGAGAAGGGGGAGTATAATGATTGCAGGTCAAATTTCGTGATCGACGGTCAAACTTTCTTTACCCGCTATCTTATGCGGCAAGTCCCCCGTGAAGATTCGTCGGTTTCTCCCCGGGAGGTTGTCGGTTAAGCGGATTGTTTGAAGATAAACGCAACAGTAAATTCAGCGATGGAGATAATCTTTCATTTAGTGGCGATTGTGGTTGTGGCAGTCTCGGTGTTGCTGGGATTCCGCAAAGGGCTATTGCGCCAGCTTCCTTCCGTGATCGCGTTGGCGTTCGGGATCGTCGCAACCCATATTTTTCTTTTCCCTGTTGCCGACGCGGTTTATTCAATCTTCAAATCCGTCCACGGAAAATGTTATGAGAACTTCTTCTGCACCACGATTGCGGCCGCCCTTATATTTTTCTTTGTCTACGGAGTTTTCGGAAGCATACTGCGCTTTATCGGGAAAGCCTTGTCGAAGGTCCGGACCGGGATTCTCGATAATATTGTCGGCAGTCTGTTTCTGCTCTTCAAATGGGTTATGATGCTTTCGCTGTTCTATAACCTCTTGATGTGCTGGCAGCAGGATTCGGTGTTGCTCAATGCGATGAAAAGCGACGACGGGAACGCCGTGGAGGAAGTGATGCTCGTCGCTCCGGCTGTATTGGGGAGCGAGTCGCCGGAAGAACTCCGTCACAGGATTCAACTTCAGGAGGCTTCCAGGATTTCCTGAGCGTCGGCATCAGAGACCGGCCAGCCGATTATAAATAAGAGCGAGATGGGCGTAGATCGACGTATTTGTCATCACGATTCCCTCCGCGACTTTCACCCGGTAGGGCGTGAAATTCCAGATGGCGCGTATTCCGGCCCCGATTGCAATGTCGGCGGCCTCCTGGGCGGCTTCCGCGGGGACCGTCAGAATCGCGATTTCCACCGGGTCTGTTTCCTGAATATTATATATATCCTCGATATGATGAATCGGCACGCCGAGGTCGGTTCGGCATGTCACTGCAGGATTCACGTCGTAGCCGGCCACAATCTGAAGTCCATAATTTCGCAGACCGTCATCGCGGAGCAAGGCTTTCCCAAGGCTTCCGCATCCGAGGACGCAGGCGCGGTGTTCGGCTGTGAAGCCGAGGAAAGCAGCCAAAGCGTCGGCAAGGGCGCAAACCTCATAGCCGATGCGTGTTTTCCCCTTCAGACCCAAGAACGACAAGTCTTTGGCGATTTGCGAAGCGTCGACGCTTAACGCCCTGGAGATTTGGGTTGATGATACATACTCCGTGCCTTGGGCACGGAGTATGTCTATATATGCGAGATACCATGGGAGGCGTCTCAGCGTAGGTTCGGGAAGGATAGGTGGGGCGGGCTGTCTCATTGAGCTGTTACTGCTAATTTTTTGGTTTGCGAGCGCTGAGGTCCTTCGTCAGTGATGACTGTGGCTCGGTAGAGGTAGATGCCGCGTGGAACGCGATGGCCCGACTTGTCGCAGAGGTTCCAGTCGGAGGTCATTCTTCCCTCCTGAGTCGTGGCCACGCGGGAATCGGATTCCCAGACAACGCGTCCGTTGAGGTCGATCACTTCAATGGCGCAGTTCATTGCGGAGTTCGGACGGTCGGTGTCAACAATGAATTTCACGGAGGTCGTGGCCGGGTTCACATCCGTGCCCAGCGATACGATCGTCGGCGTCACCGCCGCTCCGATCGAGAATGTCAGCTCGGCTGTGGTCGAGTTGTTGGCATTGTCCCAGACGGTAAGTTGCAGGGTATGATTTCCCGCTTCCAGTTCGGACAGGGGATAGACCACGGAACCTGCCCCGGGCTCCGAACTGTCGGCCGAATAATAGGCGTCAAGGTCTGTATAGAAAATCTTGTCGTCGATGTTGAGTGAAATCTTGTGGCCGATTCCGGCGTCGGAGAGATTGATTCCGCTCGGATCGTGGAAACGTGCGAACAGAACGGGGTTAGGCCCGACCACATCTCCCTGGCTGAAGCCCGGAGTGTTGAGATAGAGATGGTCGATTTCCGGACCCTCTTCATCGGTTGAACCCGATTCCGGCTCGCCATAGACATAGAATCGCTCGTTGGAACCGTTGGCCTCCTCTCCATTTTCCGACCAGGCGTAGGCCACGAGGCGGGCCGGAGAATAGTTATATTCAATGTCGGCAGGCACCTGGACTGTCGCTTCCCAGCGTCCCTTTTCGATTTTTGCCGTGACCATCGCCAGGCGCGTCGAACGGTCGTTGTAATTTGTCGAATACCCATCATTATTGCCGAAGGTCGTCACGACCCGCTCCGCGTCGTAAAGTTGCAGATTGAGTGTTCCGTTATAATCCTCGTCAATGTTCCCTTCGATGTCGCGCACGGTGCCGGCAACGATGTTGGAGGAAAGGGGACGAAGCTCTGGATAGTCGTCGGGATTCTTGGAAAGCGAATTCTTGTTGATGGTTTCGATCTCGACCGTATGCGCTCCTCCGGGGAAGCGGATTGCCGGGTCGCCGGCAATACAGAAGGCGAGTTTGTTGGAATCCGAAATCTTATTTTTACCCAGACGGATCGCATCTCCGAGTCGCATCGGAAGTCCCTCTTCGTCACGTCCCGTCATGAAGGGGGCCGTGGCGGCATTCAGATTGCCGTTCTGCTGAACGAACACTGTGCGAGTCGCTGCATACGTCGCTATGGAGCCTCCGATTGGATTCATCACAATGTGTTCCCCTCCCGAGATGTCATTCTCATCCCAATGAAGGAACCGGCAGGTATAGCCCGCGAATATCGAATAGTTCGTGTTTCGGAGATTAACGATATCGGTCCATCTCAGAAGATTCTCGTGGCCCAGGCCGGAGGGGGAGCCGTGGCCGATATAGTTGATGAAGGCTTCTCCTTCGGAAAAGGCGCGCAGGAGGCGAGCCGTCGCGATAGGATAGCTTGGTCCGAGCGAGGTCATTTCAAGCTGGTAGGCATCCTCATAGAGGCGATCCATCACGAAGCCCTTGCCGAGAGGCGTGGTCTCGATGCCCTCGATGACTTTGTTGGCCTGGTCGAGATGACTGTTAGAGTTGCCGTCGTCGGCAATCAGCATTATTCTGTTGCGCCACGGACCATATTCCGGTCGGAGCAGATATGACTCCAATTTGTCGGCGTATGTCGAGGCCTCCACTGAATTGGTGCAGGGGATGCGACCGACGCCGATGGAGAGTGGTTCTTTGACAAAGTCTGATTTATTCCTCGGTCTTTTGGAGATGTCGGAGGAGTCTGACAGATAGCCGATGTAGTCATCGATGCAAGGCTGGTCGTTTTCGGCCGTGCCCGTATGATCCTGCCAGATGGGCATGGGCGTGAAGCCTGCGCCGCGCGCCTCGGAGGTGAGCAGCTTGTTGTCATAGGAGGCTTTTCCCATCAGAAGGCAATAGCCGAGTTTTCGGTCGCCCGGACGGTCGTACCATCTTTTGAGCATCTTGCGGAAGGCCGTTACGTCGGCCACACCCGACCCGAACTCGTTGTAGATTTTCGAGGCTTCGATCACGTGGACCGTGAAGCCGTCGACCTGCTCGTGGAGCGCGGCAATTCTTTTGGCGCCCTCCATATATTCCGGCAAGGTGATGATCACCATGTCGGGCGTTGGAAGTCCGTGAATATCCTGATTCTCTATCTTGCCGACAACGGAAGCCGTCATGTTGATTTTCGACGGTTCGAAAGCCACGAATTCATAATATCCGGCCGCATCCACCGTGAAGCAGGCTTTCGAACCCTGAAGCGTGTATTCAACCGGCCGGGGACATCCCGGGTTGGTCACATCGTAGATACGGGTTAATCCGCTGCAGCCGTCGACGGCGAAACTTTCTCCCGATTTCGCGTTGGCATAGAAGTTAATCTGGCCGTTGCTGAGACGGAGGAGGCGGGGATAGAAGACTTCAATGAAGTCAAGCCGGGCATGGGTGAGAACGCTGCCGGGCTGGAACGTGATGCCGAAGTCAAGACGTTTGCCCGGATCGGGAACGCTCAGGGAGACGTCTGCGAGTTTCATCGTGTCGTAGGAACTCGATTTTCCGTAGATTCTTGGTGAGCCGCTGATCTCAGTCAACGGTTCCTTATTGCCGGTGAACGAGAGTTCGCTGCTCGTGCTTGCCAAAGCTCCGAACACTACGCGCGCGAATACCTCTCCGCCCGCATAGTCGGTCAATTCAAACGAAAAATTCTGGGTTCGGTTCGAACGGAAATCCTCGCCGAAAAGCTGACGCCCGATAAGGGCGGGGCTCACGAGCTCCTGCTCATGGACAAGACGTTCGCTGAAAGTTTCGTTGACTTTATCGCTCAGTCCTCCCGTGTGGATTGGCTCGAATGTGGCGGCCGGAAGGTCGTCGCGGTCTGTAAGAAAATAGACGCTGGATGTGGCATATCCGTTGAGATAGTGGTTGTAAGGCACTTTCGAGCCGGCAACCCACAGATTATTGTCTGTTCCGAAAAAGAGGATTCCTTTATCGGTCACGACAACAGGCTGCTCCGGAAGATCGAATATCGTTTCCTCCGTGAGATTCTCAAGAAGCTGGCGGCCTCCGTAGCCGAAGACGCGGACTTTCGTCGGGTTCTCGAAGCCGAGCGATCGAAGGTCGGCGTTGCTGATGAGATTTATTCCGGTGTTTGTCACGCTTACTTTGGCCCAATTTCCTTCGGCAAGCACGGAGTGCTCCCGATAGGTCGTTTCCGGGAGGGCGAAGAGGCTCGTGGCCGTGGCTGCAAGCCACAGCATGATAACCGAAATTCTGAGTGAAAGCAAGTTGATGGCAGATATGCTGATTGAATGAATTCGCTTCATACGCGTAGGTCGGAAGATAAAAAAATATGAAAAGCCGGAGACTTCTCATATTTGTAACGGAAATGGGGTCTGATTATTGCCTCTTGACAAGGAGGGCGACGGCCATTGAGGATATTCCTTCGCATCGTCCTTCGAAACCGAGGCGCTCGGTGGTGGTGGCCTTTACGGAAATGCGGTCGGTTTCGGTCTGCATCACGCGGGCAAGTTCCTCGCGCATCTGCGGAATATAGGGTGCGAGTTTGGGTCGCTGCGCTATGATGGTTACATCGACGTTGCCGATGTCATAGCCGCGCGAGCGGATGAGCTCCATGCATCGACCGAGAAGCAGTCGGCTGTCGATTCCCTCGTAATCGGAAGATGTGTCGGGGAAGTGCTTGCCGATATCCCCTAATGCGAGAGCTCCTAAAAGGGCGTCGCAGAGGGCATGAATAGCGACGTCGGCATCGCTGTGGCCGTCTAGTCCGAGTGTATGGGCGACTTCAACTCCGCAGAGTCGCAGTCGGCGTCCCTCGACGAGGCGATGGACATCATATCCTTGTCCGATTCTTATCATTTGTGATTATGAGTTGGTTCTTTCGTAAAAGGTCGTTTCGTTATGACAACATGGCCACGGCTTTACGGAGAGCTTCGATAAAGAGTTCCGCATCGCGCAGCGTGTTGTAGACGGCGAAGGAGGCTCGGACCGTGCCGGGCACGCCGAGGCGTTCCATCAGTGGCTGGGCGCAATGGTGACCCGTGCGGACGGCTACTCCCTGGCGGTCAAGCATCAGACCGAGGTCGTAGTTATGGATTGTGCCGACATTGAAGGATATGACAGCCTCCTTGTCGGGAGTCGTGCCGTAGATTTTCATTCCCGGAATGCGCTCCATCTCTTCAGTGGCGAATTCGAGCAACATCTTCTCCTGTTCGGAAATCGTGTTCCACCCGGTCCGGCGGATAAAGTCGAGAGCCTTCGGGAATGCTCCGATTCCGACGTAATCGGGCGTGCCGGCCTCAAATTTGAACGGCAGGTCGGCGAATGTGGTATGCTCGAAGGAGACATGCTTAATCATTTCGCCTCCACCCTGATAAGGGGGCATTTTTTCAAGAAGATCGCGTTTCCCGTAGAGAACGCCGATTCCTGTCGGGCCATACATTTTATGGGAGGAGAAGACGTAGAAGTCGGCGTCGAGGGCCCTGACATCGATAGGGAAATGCGGTGCGGCCTGGGCGCCGTCGACAAGGACGGGGACTCCGTGAGAATGGGCTATGGCGATCATTTCCGCCACGGGATTAAGTGTGCCCAGCACATTGCTCACATGGCAGAAGGAGGCAAGGCGCGTCCGCGGGTTGAAGAGCCGTCGGTATTCTTCGAGGTCGAGCGCCCCGTCATCGGTAATAGGCACGACGCGAATCCTTATATCGGCGTGACGCCGGAGCAGCTGCCAGGGCACGATGTTGGCGTGATGCTCCATGACCGTGAGGATGATTTCATCCCCGTCGCGGAACTCTCCTCCGAAGCTCGACGCCACGAGGTTTATTCCCTCGGTCGTGCCCCGCGTAAATATCACTTCCTCGGGCGAGGCGGCATTAATGAATTCGGCGACGCTCCGACGCGAGGCTTCCTGAAGGTCCGTGGCCTCGCGCGAAAGAAGATGGACGCCGCGATGGACATTGGCTTTGTGGAGGGTATAGATATTATCTATCTCCGCGAGAACTTCGCGCGGAGTCTGCGACGATGCCGTGTTGTCAAGATAGACGAGAGGTCGCTCGCCGTAGGTCTTGCGTTCGAGAATCGGGAATTCATCGCGAATCCGCCCGATGACTTCAGTATCCTCCATCCTACTCATGTGCGGCGCAGTTCGACAGGCAGCCGGTCGGAGTGCCGGCAAACCGTTGTTCGACAATCGTGTGGAGACGTTCGCGGAGTGTCGGGATTTCAACCCCCTCGATCACATCCGCCATAAAGGCCTGCTTGAGAAGGAGAGTGGCCGCAGCCTCGTCGAGTCCACGCGTGCGCATATAGAATAGCTGCAGGGGATCGAGCTGACCGATCGCCGACCCGTGGCTGCATTTCACATCGTCGTTGTAGATTTCAAGCTGGGGCTTGGAATTGACTTTAGCCTCGGCCGAACCGACCAAGTTGCGGCATGACTGATAGGCCTCGGTCTTGACTGCACCGTGGGCAACATGGATGCGACCCGTGAAATCGGCTGTTGCATGGTCGTCAACCGAGAACTTGAACAATTCGTCACTGTGACAACGAGCCACCTGATGGTCGATGCGGGAAAGCACCGACACCGAGCGGTTTGAATCGGCGATGCCGAATCCGAGCAGGCGAAGCGAGCCATTTTCTCCCGCAAAGTGTGTGTGGAATTCGTTGCGGGTTGTGCCGTTATAGATTGTCATGGAATCGACCGTGACCCGACTGCTCTCCTCCTGACGAAGATAAAGAGCCGAGAGTCGGCGAGTTTTTTCTGTCGATTCCTCCATTTCATAGTAGTCGAACATTGCGCCTCGTCCAACATATATTTCGACGACCCCAAGGTCCATCATATCGAGATCGACGCTTTGCGTGTGGTTGCAGACGAGGACTTTCGCCTCCGCATCCTCTTCGATCACGACAAGCATTCTGCGGACAGCCATAAGGGGAGCGGCTGCGGCAAGGATGTTGACAATCTGCAGGGGGCGTTCGAGGCGCGTACCCTTGCGGACGCGAAGGCAGATGCCGTCGCGGAGAAGCATCGTGTCGAGCGCCACAATCGGATTGCCGATTGACGCAAGCGAACCGTAATATTTCACAAGAAACTCAGGCTCTTCGCGGCCAAGATCGCGCAGAGAGCGAAGCTCCACCCCTTCGGGCAATTGCTCGCTGAGAGAGGCGGGGATGTTGATCGTGTCGTTGTCGACAACAAGCAGATGAGATTGAATCAGAGGGGCGGCACAACGGAATGTGCAGGCCCGGTTGACCTCCAGCGGGACATCGGCGATATTGAGGCCGAAGTCCGGACTGATCATCTCCGCGATGTCGGTCGCTTCGTAGTTCTCGCTTCCCTTGCGGGGGAGAGGATGCTCGGCGAGCTCGCGGAAAGCCTCATCACGCAGCAGGTTGAGCGGAGCGCACGAATGGCTATCGATCAGGTCGCGGTGGGCCGTATAAAGATCGAGATACTGTTTCAGGGCTTCCATCGTCACGCCTCCTTCCCTTCGTTTTCTCCGTCGATCTGATTGCGGATCCAGTCGTAGCCCCGTTCCTCGAGTTCAAGAGCCAGTTCGGGGCCTCCGGTCATTACGATGCGTCCTTTGTAGAGGATATGGACGAAATCAGGCTTTATATAGTCGAGCAATCGCTGGTAATGGGTGATAACGATAGTGGCGTTGTCGGCCGATTTCAATTTGTTGACACCTTCGGCAACGATGCGCAGCGCGTCGATATCCAGTCCGGAATCTGTCTCATCGAGAATCGAGAGTCGCGGTTCGAGCACGGCCATCTGGAAAATCTCGTTGCGTTTCTTCTCTCCGCCGGAGAAACCTTCGTTAACGGAGCGGGAGGCCAGCTTCGTGTCGAGTTCGACAACGGCACGTTTCTCTCGCATCATCTTCAGGAAGTCGGTGGCGCTCATCGGCGGCTCATGGAAATATTCACGCTTGGCGTTAATGGCGGCGCGCATGAAGTTGACCATCGACACCCCGGGAATCTCCACGGGATATTGGAAGCCGAGGAACAATCCCTCGTGGCTTCTTACTTCCGGGGGCATTGCCAGAAGGTCCTTGCCATAGAATTCAGCCTCGCCTCCGGTTACGGTATAGGCCGGATTACCCGACAACACCATCGAAAGCGTCGATTTGCCGGCCCCGTTGGGCCCCATGATTGCATGGACCTCTCCCGGGCGCACCTCCAGATTGACACCCTTCAATATCTCTTTGCCGTTGATTTCGGCACGAAGTTCTTTTACTTTAAGCATTATTTCTTTGCCTTTTTACTGTTTGCAGGGCTCTTTTCGTCTGCGAAATGGTTCGGGAATGTAAACTTTACCCGGGGATGGACCATCGCCCATATCACCAACGCCACACCCAACACTATAAATGGAATGCTTAACATCTGTCCAAGGTTCATTCCGTAACGGGCAATCATGTCATATTCCGACCCGACCTGGACATTTTTTACATACTCTATAAGGAAACGCGGCACGAAGATGCCCAGAAAGAACACGCCCGTGATCAGCCATGGGCGCTCTTCGGCATTCTTTTTCCAGTACATCCACATCAGCAGCCCGAAGAGGAGGAAATAGCAGAGGGCTTCGTAAATCTGGGTCGGATGCGCCGGAACGGTCTCTCCGTTGCGGAGAAAGACGAATCCCCAGGGAAGACCGGTCGGCCCTCCGTAGATTTCACTGTTCATCAGATTTCCCAGACGGATCAGACCGCCGACAAGTGCAATCGGAATCACAACCTTATCGAACACCCACGAGGCCGGCTTCTTGGAAACAAACCAACTGAACAGGAAAAGAGCTATGATGTTGGCGATTGTGCCGCCGTGGCTCGCGAGCCCTCCTTCCCAAATCATAAAGATTTCTGCGGGATGTTGCGAATAATAGTCCCATTGGTAGAAAAAGACGTGACCGAGACGTGCGCCGACAATCGTCGCCACGACCAGATAAGCCAGCAGAATGCCGAGCCAGCGTTCGGGAGCTCCTTCATGCTTGAACATCCGGGCCACGATGTCGTAGCCGATTATGAAGCCGACGGCAAACGCCAGTCCGTACCATCTGACGGCAAACGGGCCGAATGAGAAGAGCACGGGGTCGGCGTTCCAATAGATAATGTCTAACATTTGATTTTATTATCCGCCATCGCCCCCGGAGGGACGATGGCGGAATGCTAAGTTTGAGATTATTCGGGGCGGATCAGAGAGCGCTCACGATCTCTGCCGTGTCGCGGGCGATCATCATCTCTTCGTCGGTCGGAATCACCACGACTTTCACCTTCGAGTCGGGCGTGGAGATCATGATTTCCTCGCCGCGCACTTTGTTTGCCTCCTTGTCGAGTCCGATGCCGAGGAACGACAGCTGCTCGATAAGTTTTGCGCGCGTGGCGGTCTGGTTTTCACCGACGCCGCCTGTAAAGACAATCACGTCAACTCCGCCGAGAACGGCCGTATAGGCGCCGATATATTTCAGGATGCGATATTCATACATATCCATCGCGAGCTTGGCGCGTTCGTCGCCGTTCTCGATTCCGGCTTCGATGTCGCGCATGTCGTTGGAGATGCCCGACACGCCGAGAACGCCGCTCTCTTTGTTGATCATCTTCTGAAGACCGGCTGCGTCGAGGCCCGTGCGTTCCATCAGATAGGTGAGCGCTCCGGGGTCAACGTCGCCGACACGCGTGCCCATCATCAGGCCTTCGGTAGGAGTCAGACCCATCGAGGTGTCAACGCTCTTGCCGTCGCGAACGGCCGTGATCGATCCGCCGTTGCCGATGTGGCAGGTGATCAGTTTTGTCTTTTCGGGATCAAGGCCGAGGAATTCGCAGGCACGACGTGAAACGTAGCGGTGACTCGTGCCGTGGAAACCATAGCGGCGCACACCATATTTCTCGTAAGTCTCGTAGGGGAGGGCATACATATAGGCTTTCGCCGGCATTGTCTGATGGAACGCCGTGTCGAAGACTCCAACCTGCGGAACGCCCGGAAGGAGCTCCTCCATTGCCTCGATACCGATTATGTTGGCGGGATTGTGGAGCGGTGCGACGGGATAGCATTCCTTTACGCGTTCGATCACTTCGGGCGTGATCAGCACGGATTTGTTGAAATATTCCATGCCGTGGACAACACGGTGGCCGACTGCTTGGATTTCGTCGAGGCTCTTGATAACGCCATAATTCGGGTCGGTCAATACGCGGAACACCTGGCGGATTGCCTCTTTATGGTCAGGCATCGAAACTGTGACTGTCTCCTTGACGCCGTCCGGACGTTTGAACTTTATGAACGAGTCGGGAAGGCCGATTTTTTCAACGCCTCCTTCGGCGAGCACTTCCTTCGTGTCGCTTTCAATCAGTTTGTATTTAACGGAGCTCGATCCGTTGTTGAGAACAAGTATCTTCATCTTGTCGGATTTCTATCGGGAAAAATAAATTTCAGAATTTATTCATCAATAGCCTGGTTGCAGGTCACGATGATTGTGTTGACAATGTCATCGACCGTGGCGCCGCGCGACAGGTCGTTGACCGGAGCGGCGAGACCCTGAAGGATCGGACCGACAGCACCGGCTCCTGCAAGACGCTGAACGAGTTTATAGGCGATATTTCCCGTTTCAAGCGAGGGGAAGATAAGAGTGTTGGCGTGGCCGGCAACGGGGCTTCCGGGAGCTTTCATCGCTCCGACCGACTTCACGATGGCGGCGTCGCTCTGGAGTTCGCCGTCGATCTTGAGCTCGGGAGCCATCTCGTGAGCAAGTTCCGTGGCGCGGATAACCTTGTCGATACGCTCGTGCGAGGCGGAACCCTTCGTGGAGAAAGAGAGCATCGCCACGACCGGATCAAGGCCGGCGATGTTGCGGGTTGTTTCGGCCGTGGAAACGGCAATCTGGGCGAGCTCCTCGGCTGTCGGATCCGGCACGACCGCACAGTCGGCGAAGATAAGCATTCCATCGTCTCCGAACTGGCAGCCGACGGGGAGAAGCATTATGAAGGCTCCGCTCACAACGGAGATTCCGGGCTTGGTCTTAAGTACCTGGAAGGCAGCGCGCAGAACGTGAGAAGTAGGGCTGAGGGCTCCGGCAACCATAGCGTCGGCATCCCCCGCCTTGATCATCAGGCAGCCAAGATAGAGGGGGTTGAGGGCTGTCTGTCGGGCTTCCTCGATAGAGATTCCTTTCTTCTTGCGAAGCTCCTTGAACAGTTCGGCATATTTCTCGTTAATGGCAGGATCTTCGGGCGACACGAAGGTGGCTTTGGAGATATTCTCCAGACCCAGACCGACAGCACATTTCAGAATTTCATCCTTGTTGCCGATAAAGATGACGTTGGCGATTTCTCCGCCTATCACGCGGTCGGCAGCCTGCAGTGTGCGGGGCTCTGTCGACTCCGGCAGCACAAGCCGGCGGGGGTTGGCTTGTGCACGCTTCGTTAGTCTATCAAAGAGTGACATTGTTTTTCTGGTTTATGATTCTTGTTTGGCAAATATACTAAATATATCGGCGAGCGCCAAATAATTTTTGGCCGCACTCTGCATATCATGCTGCAAGCGCCTCAGATAGGGCCGCGCGAGCAGATAGCCCGGCAGCCCGACCGGGAAGAACCACATCGCGGCTTTCCGAAGTCGCCGGCTGCGGGTCGGACTGTAGATGGCTATCGGACGGATGCAGGGGAAGCGGTTGAGAATATCAATCACTTTCACATCGCGCGAGTCGCCGAGATATTCGACTGTCTCGTCGATTATGTCGCCCGCAGTCTTTATCGCCGGCAGCGAATAACCCTCCTTCCAGTAAGCCGCATATCCCTTTATCGACGGATTCCGTTGGAGCCAGTCGGCCGTTACGGTCGCTCCCTGGAGAATAATGCAGGCGGTCGTTTCCGGATCAAGGTCATTGATGATCACCTTCTTGAGGGGGACAAGACGTTTGTCCGGCAATCCGAAAATGCGCCGGAAGGCGGCTTTGTAAAGGTCGGGGTTGAACACGGAGGAGTCGTTCATCGCCTTGTAAGTGACAAACACGCCGAGCGGAATAAGCACGAAGGTCGAGAGCCATATTCCGGCCCACACGGCGATATGTCCGTCGCGCGCCATCTTATAGCCCGTGTTGTCAATGATATAATAGAAGATGAAGATGAACACGGAAATGACCAGAGGCATTCCCAATCCTCCTTTGCGGATAATCGCTCCGAGCGGCGCCCCGATGAAAAGGAAAATGAGGCAGGCCACGGAAAGGGTGAATTTCTTTATCAGCTCGATTTCATGGCGTCGGACTCGCAATTTCTCGTCGGCAACCCTTATCGATTGAAATTCAATTTCCTGCGCCCGGTTGCGGTTGATGTTGAGGGCTGCCGTGCGGACCGCCTCCCGTTCCTGAGGATTAAGCGCGTTGAGCAATGAATCGAGATTGACTTTTTCCGGCTTTTCCCCTTTCTTTTCCGTGGCCGTCGCGTCTTGCGTCCGGGTGTCGGCAGTGGAGTGGAGGGCTTCGGGAGAGCCGGAGGATGCGGGAGCATTTGAGGCCCGTTTCGTGATGAGCATCGGGAAAGCGGTGTGCTCGAACTCCGGTCTGCGTGCCGCTCCTATCGAATCGACCAATGCGTTGATCGAGTCGATGGTCTGGCTCAGCTCGACAATATTCTTGCCGACATACTGGTTTCTCATTCCCCCCTCGTCAAGACGGTTGAAATTATTGTCAAAGGAGATAAGCACCTCCTTGTCAAGGAAGGTCTCCCGGCGGAAGGGGATATTGCGGTCGCCCGTCCGTTGTTCGCGGAGATTTTCAAACTGTTCCCCCTTGAAGAGGTGGAGATAGAGATAGCGCATATCCTTTGTGAAGGCGAGTTGCGCGGAGTCAGCCGTGAGGATTGTGGCGTTGTCGCCGCCGTTCTTCACGTCATAGATCATAACGTCGTGAAGCACGCCCGTGTCGCGGTTCTTGTGCTTCACATATAGATTGTAACCCGGAATCTGGTCGTAGAAAGTGCCTTCCGGAATTTCCAGTTCCGGAGATTTCTGGCGTGCTGAGAAGAGCAGAGTCCACATCTTCACCTGCGCTCGGGGGAGCACATCGTTCTGAAAGAAAAATGCCCCTATTGAAATTGCGGATATCAGCACGATCAACGGGGCCATGGTCTGAATCAGCGGCACACCGGAGGCCTTGATCGCAGTAAGCTCCGAGCGTTCTCCGAGATTGCCGAACGTCATCAGCGAGGCGAGAAGAATGGCAAGCGGCAAAGCCATCGGCACCATCGAGACCGCCGCATAGAAGAAGAGCTCGCCGAGCACGCCCAGCGAGAGTCCCTTCCCCACAAGGTCATCGATGTATCTCCAGAGGAACTGCATCAGCACGATGAAGAGCACAATGAAGAATGTCATCGCAAACAGGGGAAGAAAACTTTTGAGGATAAACCAGTATAGTTTCTTCACGTCTGCAAAATTAGTCAAAATTCCCCAATTATTAAGCGGGAAGGGTCATGGTAAACGGGGTAGGGATGCAAAAAAAGATGCCGCGCTGTTCGGAGCGCGGCATCTTTATGATGAATTTCTACTTACTTCAGAGGATTATTTCACAAGAACACGGGCAGTGTAGACATTACCGTTTTCAAGGGTCTTGCGGACGATATAGATTCCGCCGGCGAGATTGCCGTTGCGAACGCTGCGGCCGCTGAGGTCGTAGAGCTGAACATTGGC
This sequence comes from uncultured Porphyromonadaceae bacterium, assembly GCA_947176755.1. Lineage (GTDB taxonomy): Bacteria > Bacteroidota > Bacteroidia > Bacteroidales > Muribaculaceae > Lepagella. The sequence goes on along the minus strand of CAMWRW010000001.1, from coordinate 76,033 downwards.
GTCGCCGTTAACGAGCACCCGGCCTCCTTCGATCGAGAGACGGACGTAAGTCGTCGTATCGGCGCTGATTTCATCGATGCTGTCGTATTCCTGATCAACGAAAGTGTAATCCTTGTGATAAACGTCGGTGTTCACCACGCGGCCTGTGCGTGCATCGATGAGAGCAACCACGAAGTGGAGGTTGTTTTCATCGCGTACAGACTCCGGCATGGGGATGCCGCATTCAGATTCGTAGTCAACGCCGGCTTCCACATTCTTGGGAACGCGACCGTCAACACCGTCGAAGCTTCTGTCGACACCGCGGGCAACGTTATTGTAGGTCCATTTTACTTTACCTTCCTGAGCTGTCCACCAGTTAAGGAGCTTGGAGTTTATGCCGGAGTAGTAGTTAGTCTGGGTTCCTGCGAGACCATCTTCAAGAACAGCCGTGAAGATGTAGTAGGGCACGTTGGTCTGGTTGAGAGCGAAGCGAACGGTGGCCGGGATGCGGATCACGTTGTTCTTCGTGTAGACCTCGACGTCGCCGATTTCGATTTCAGCCTCTGTGCCGGTTTCGAGTTCCTGAAGAACGAAGTCCTTGAAGGTCACGTCGCCGGTGAGAGAAGTGAGCGAGTAGTCGATCTCTTCCTGGCCGGGCATTGCCTCTTCGGGGTTATAGAGGGGCTGCGAAACGGTTGCGCTGCGGTTGACGCGGCCTTTGGGATATGCGCCGAGAGCAAGATACTGGTCATAGTCAACGTAAGCGAGACGGTCGTCGTTGTGTACGGAGATAACAGCGATATTGTCGGGCATCGTTTCTTCAAGGTGCTCGATGGCTACCTCGCCGCCCGGACAGTTACCGCACCACATACCTGTGCCTTCCTCCAGGAGGACACGTTTGTTGACATCAAAGAGGTAGTTCTTCACATTGCCCTTGAAGTTCTGGGTTGTCTTGCCGAGAGTAAGGGAAACATTATATTCGTTCGCGATTCCGGCCGCTAGCGGGAGCTCATCGGGGAAAGTGAATTCGTAGACCGAACCTTTCTTGAGGTCAAGACCGGAAGCCTTGTATTCGCTCTTGAAGTCGCCGGCCGTAAGAGTTGCGGAAACCTCGTTGTAGGTCACATCGTTGTTCACCGATACGCCGACCTTCACAGGAATCGAAGTCGCGTTGACAGCGTCGTCGGCCGTAGCGTTAGTGAGCGTGAAGTCGCCGCGGAACTCAACTCCGAGATTATTCAGCATAATCATGCTCTGGTTTTCGTTCCGGTTGGCAAAGCAGACATAGATTTTCTTACCGCTGTATTTCTCAAGCGAGAATTCATAGTCTTTCCAGCTTCCCTCCATCAGGTCGTCCTGCATCGGTTCGAGGGTGATTGAAGCTAATTTTTCAGCCTCATTTTTCATTTTGGCTGCCGTCTCGTTGTCAAGAGAGTTAAGATACTCATCGTATTCCCAGATAAAGATGTCGAGTACGTCGCGCTTGTTCTTCATGTAGCTCTGGGCTTGGAACGAAAGGAAGTAATTTTCGTTGGGGAGTGTGAGCTGGGTGGTTGCCATCCAGTCGTCTGAGGCTCCGCCGGTAGTGTACATAGAGTGTGACGCGGCCACGAAATCGGTAGATGCCTCAGAGTCGCGTACAGAGAAGTTCCAGGGAGTGTTGTCGGCGTCAAAACCGATCGACTGCATGAAATCAGTAGGAGTGCGGTGGTCGCCTTCGAAGAGGAGCATGTTGTTGACGCTTGAGCCCGGATCGTCGAAGTCATCATAGAAGATGAAGTTGTCGACCATCGTGGCGGTCTTCTCGTAGGTGCCGACATAATGGAGGTCGAACGCCTCGCAAAGACCTGCTTTCCCAAGGTCGGAAGCAAGTCCCTGAGGAATGGAAACAGTATAATTTTTATCCTTTGAGAGCTTGCGGGAAGCTGCGGGATATATTACAAGCGTTTTGCCTTCAGCGGCGGCAATCAGTGATGTGATGGGGTTCTCTTTACCCTCTTCGTAAAGCTGAGCGAACACTGCAGTCGAAGCGAGGAGCTCGCTGTCGAACGTGATGCGGATGGGGCTCGTGTAGCTCAGTTCCATAACGCTGGAGTTGTCGGCAGGGTTGATGGAGATCGGTTTCACGGGATCAGAGCCGCGACCGTTGTAGCTGAACGATACTTCATTGTTACCCATTTCCGTGCCCGGGACAACGAATGATCCGGCAGGGAGTGTAACGGTGTAGGCCTCACCCTTGGCCATTTCGACAGCCGGGAACTTAATCGAGTAGAGGAGGTTCTGGGAAGAAAGCGAGGTGAACTCCTCGGTTTCGGCGAGTCGGTTGCCCTTGGAGTCGGTCACGAATGCTTTCGCTCCGTTGACGGGGATAGCCTCGTAGCTGAAACGGATCTGAACTTCCTGAAGGCGTGAGAACGTGGAGCCGGCAGCCGGCGCAACCGCGAACTCGTCAAGAAGGGAGACTCCCTTTACAGCCTCGGAGAAGTCAACGGGCATGTGGATTGCGTAGGCGTCATCACGCATAGAAGCCATAGCCACGGCACGCTTCGAGTCGGCCGACACGGCGGTGAAATATCCCGTGAGGGTATAACCCGTCACCTCCTGATAGTTATATCCATATTTCTGACGAAGAGCTTTTTCGAGATCAACCCAGAGGTTTCCGCTGTGAATCATCACACGGCGCGTCGGGAGCGAACCTGGAGATCCGCCATAGATCGTACCGTCGTTACCGACACACGTGGCGAGCACCTGCTGGTCGGTTGCAGAGCTGAAGATCTGAAGTTCCTTCGTGTCTACATTGTAGAGATAAGGAGCGTTGATATCCTCATATTCGCCGTAAGCATAGATGATCGTACCGGTAACCCATTTTCCATTGGGGCTGATGTAAGCCTCGTTGGTGAAACCGGCGGCTGCCTCTCCTTCGGGAAGGATGTAGTCGTAGGTTCCGCTCTCCACATCATAAACGAGGAAAGAGCAACCCCATCCGGGAAGGTTATGGTCGATACCGATAATCATTTTCTTACCGTCGCCGGAAAGCTGACGGAAAGAATAATTGGGGGTCTGGCCATTCAGTTCGCGGAACATATAGTCCTTGATGATGCCTTTGTCGTAGAGATCCTTGTAGGTGGGGAGGCCGGTCACGGTCTGGAGTTGGCCGTCGATCCAGAGGAAAGCGGCGAATTCGGTCATCGATCCACCCTTTGTTCCCCATCCGCACATTACTCGACCGTCGGTGCTCGTCGAATATACAAGACCGAGGTAGTTACGGTTCATCGTCGTCGAACCCATAGAGAGTTCATGCCAGGTGAGGTCGTCGGTGGTGAAATATGCAGGCTGCGCGTCAATCGTGCCGACGAGGATCTTACCGTCGTCGGTGATGTCGGTCACAACCGAGTAAGACTCATCGACGAATGAAGATTCGGCTCCGGTATAGCTTTTCCTGTTCTGAGGAGTATATACAACCGGTTTGCCTGTGTTCAGGTTATAGACCGTGATAGGAAGTCCGAAGGTTTCGCCGGCCTGGAGTTCCGCTGAAGCCCAGTCGCCGTTGTCCGACATACCGTTAAGGAATGCCGTGCCACCGACCTTGAACGGAAGCACTTTCGGGCTTTCGGCCGCTGTCGCGCCGGCAGCGATAGCCAGCGGGACAAGGATGGTTAAAAATCGATTCACTGTTGTTTGTTTAGTTTAAGGTTTTAATCTTTTGAAGACCGGCGGGAGGTCAGGCCCGCCGGTCCGGACGGAACTAAATGTTCCGGAGGGATTCTTATTTGTTGATCACCTTGAGGGCTACGCGGTTGGAGCCTTCGGTAACGGTGATTACGTAAACGCCTGCAGGCACATTGAAGCGGAGCATGTCGTCGTTTACGAGAGTGTGGCTCTCCATCAGAGCGCCGCCTGTCGTGAAGCACTCTACGAACTGGCCGGCCTTAAGACCTGCTACGTAGATTGCGCTGTTCTCGCTCCATGCGCGGAGGTTGAGGTCGGTCACAACATCGTTCATGCCGGTCGGCTCGATAACTTCGCCGTCGTATGCATATTCGGCAGCAAGTGTGCTGTGGTCGTTGATTGCATCCGTAGTGTATATGCCGTTGGATACCTCGTTAGTCACATCCTTGCCGTTGAGCGTGAGCTTGTTCAGCTTCCAGCCCTCGGCGGGGGTAACGTTGATTTCCTTCACGTTGCCTTCCTCTACCTGTGCAAGGAGGAGAGAGTGGTTGTCGTGAACGTATGTGAGGTCATAGTGAGGAACTACCCAGTAAGTGAACGACTGTTCAATGCTGGTCTCGCCCTCATACTGCGTGCCGTAAGAGTAAGCTGCCTCGGGGAAGTAGAGGATGTATTCACCCGGTTCGGTGATTTCCTTTTCAAGACAGAACTCAAGCTCCATCGGGTTAGACTCGCTGCCGCCCGATTCGCGGATGATCTTATAAGGCTGCTTGAGGATGGTGCCGAAGGATTCCATCTCACCATATTCCTTCAGAATGCCACAGATTTTCTCGCCCTGCTTGTTGCGGAGTTCGGGGTAAACGTATGCGTCGTTCAGGCCCTTTTCTGCGCCCGACTTGGTGATGGCAGTGATGCGGAAGGTCTTCAGAGATGCCTTGTGGGTGTTGCCGTCAGAGATGCGGATGCGGGGCTGGCCGATCGCATACTTGTATGTAACCTGATTGTAGGCTGTCTCGTCAGTTCCGGATTCACCGTATACTTCGCGGCCCTGTTCGTCTTTAGCGTAGATGGCGAAGTTGATCTGCGGATCATCCATGAGGGATTTCTGAACAGTGATGTACCATACTGCATCGTATTCCTTGCCGGTGCGGGATTCGATCTTTTGAGGACTCATGGAAGTACCCATACCGGTGTTGATCTTGGTGCGGTCATCAACATTAACGTTGCCATTGAAGATCACAGCGAACGTGTCATCCTCATATTTGGTGAAGGTGTAAGTGTCGGGGTCCGGAGAATATGCCACAAGCTCAACAGGGCTGAACTGATACGCCTCGTTCGTGCCGGTGAAGGTGAATGTTGCGCCGTCACCATATTCTACCTGATTTGCGCCATACTCGCTGTAAGTGCGGATGGTGAACTCATAGTCAACTCCTTTGAAGAATTTCTGAGCCATCGGCACGTGGAACGTCCAGAGGTTGTCCTCGGTTTTGGTCAGACCACCCTGACGGATGATTTCCTGAGTGTTGGCGTTATAAACCGTGTAGTAAGCATAGCCGGCTTTCGCACCATGATTGAGGTCGAAGATGAGCACATCGCCCGGGATATCCTTAGCATCGTTGTATGCCTCCCAGTCGCGCATCTCGCAGCCATCGGTCAGGATATCCTGAGGATAGGTGTCGTCGATTGCATAGACGTTGTTGTAGTTGGCATCGCGTCCGACAACCTTGTTCTTACCGATGAGGATGTTGTTGAACACGAGGGGAGCCTCGTCAGCATCACCCTTGGTGTTGACATATTCCCAAGTGTAAGAAAGGGGTTCGTTGAGCGATCCTGCGGGGCCGCTCTTAGTGCCGATTGCGCCGGCTGCGATGTCGAGCGTATATGTGCCGCTGGGGAGCGAACCATCGACGTTGAAATCTACATTCACGAACGGATCTCCCGTGTTGTACTGGAACATCGGATTCTCATTGTTGTACCAGCCGCCGATCGAGAAGTCTACTGCTCCGTTCGGGCCGGTCAGCTTGAAGCCGGACTGGTCAAGCCATACCTGCTTGGCAAACTCAAGACGGATCGTGTTGAATTCAACGCCGTCGCCCAAAGTTACTGTTGAGCCGGCTTCCGGAGTAATCTTGCTCGGAACAACCTCGAAGTCTTCCGGACCGGTCACAACATATTTCACCTCGATTGTCTCGTTGGGAATTTTCTCGGTGATGTTGGGAAGGATCACAAGCGTGTATTCACCCGGTTCGGTCACGGGAGTCGCGGGAGTCATTGTGATAATACTCATGTCCCATGTAATGGCGTCATAATCAAGCTTGAGGTCAATCTGATTCCAGTTGGAGTCAAGGAGATAGGCCGTACCATACTCATAACCGGCGTCGTCAATGTTCCATTTTGTGGAGATCATTTCGATTGATTCCACAGTCTGCACTTCGTTCGGGTTGGGCGAGATAAGCCAGCTGTCGGTGGTGGAACCTCCTTCGCCGGTTACGACATACTGGACTTCGATATAGTCCGGATTGTTAATAGACTCGGAAAAGTTGGGAAAGATCACCAGCGTGTACTCACCCGGTTCCGTGATCGGAGTATCGGGAATAAGATCCAACGCTGTGACATCAGAAGGGTCCCAAGTAACCCAAAGGTCAATCTGATTCCAGTTGGGGTCAAGGAAGTAAGCCGTTCCGTAGGAGTAACCGACATCAGCTACGTTCCACTTTGTGTGAACTTGCTCGATGCGATCCACGGTCTGAACTTCATCCGGGTTGGGGGAGAGAAGCAGGTCGTGCGCTTGCGCAGTCATCGCTGTTCCCAACAAAGCCATTCCGGCAAAGAGAGTCGAAAATCTCATGTTGTTGAAGATTAGTTAATTAAAAAAAGAGTTATTTGAATTGCTTATTTGCCCCGCAGGAGGGTAGAGGTCCTTAACGGACCACTACCTTCTCGCCGCCGGCGATATAGATGCCGGCTTTCAAGGGGATGATAACGGTTTCGCCGGCATTGAGAGCTGCGTGTGCCACGCGACGGCCGTCGACACTGTAGACATCATATTCGCCTCCTTCGGCCGACATGATATGAAGGCTGCCGTTGCCACCCCATACCATATCTGTCGGAACAACGGCAATCTCTTCGTTAGAAGATAAATAGCCGATGCGGATATTGCGCAGGAACATGTAGGAGAAGCCTTCAGTACTGAACTGGAAGCGTACACGACCCTTTTCGCCAATCTCCGGAATCGAGAGCGGTCCGACAGGAATCCAGCTTGATGTGCCGGAAATATTGTGGTCGGGGTCAGAAGGATTGGCTTTCAGCGAGCCGTTGTATTCATTGACTTCATAGAGACAGTTTTCCGTGCTTCGAATTCCGGCGGAAACAACAAACTTATGGCCGAGACCGAAATCACCGGGGATGTTTCCTTCCGGAAGCTGTACGGCGGGACCGTCTGACGGGTCGAGTTCCTGTGAGGGACGGAGAGTTTCCAGAGCCCACTCAAAAGTGAGTTCAGTGGGCGAGGTCAGAGGAAGCTCCGGAGTCATCAGCACGCAGGTGGAGCCATTGGTGGAAATGCCGAGCATTGCAGGCTCGTCGCCGGATTCACCACGCATATAAGGATTGAAGAGCGAGTTAACTGTTCCGTCAGTGGAATTCGAGCTTGTGAACCAGTTAAGCGGAGAGACAGCCAGAGTTTCGTTCTCGATCGGACGCTCGTAGGGGATTGAAGGCATCGTGACGCCGCGGGTGTTGGTATGCGTGGCCGAAAGACGTCCGTCATTGAGAGTCCAGGCGCGGTAGAAAGTCAGGATATTCTCGTCGGCCTTAATGTCGATCTCTCCCGGATCGCCCACATAAACGATTTTGCCGCCCCCTTCGATTTCATCTCCGACCTGAGCGTCGGCGTCAGGCATGCCGAAGATGCCGGTGTCGCCCTTGTCGGTCGTTGTGACACGTTCGTTGGTGGCTGCTATCACAACCTGGGCGAAACTGTCGATATTGATGCGGATATGCGACTTGTCAGACCCTTCGGCCGACATTTTTGAGGGAGCCTCGTGTGAGGTGATAAATTCAAGGTCAGTGCCGGCGGGATTGTAAGCAGGGTAGCCGTTTACGCTCAGAGCGCGTACATAATATTTCGTGCTTGCGGCAACCTTCGGCAGTTCTGCGTATGGTTCCTCGTCCTGACCGTAGTATATTAAGGTGGCGTTTCCGATTTTTGTCACATATTCGCCATTGTCATTCAGCACCTGATAGCTTACTCCCTGTTCGGGCATATCGGCGTCGGTAAATGGTTGGTCGCTGACGAGAATCATCGTGCCGGCCTTGTCGGCGGCCTTGCAACGCACCTGCAGTGTGTCTTCCTCCTGGGTCACGTCCAGTTCTTCGGGAGCGGCTAAGGTGCATTCCTGATTCGCGTCAGGCACGAAGCGGAGACGGAAAGAATAAGGCTCATCGTGGGTTTCGCCCAGAAGATCGTCCGACGACCAGGGGGTCATGTTTTCACCCGTCGACGTGTTGATCACGGTTCCTTCGGCTACATGGAAAGGTTCGCCGATAGCGGAGGCCTGCACAAGCATACGGTCGCTGTTCTCCCAGCCGGCGAGTCCGGCCATGATATGGTTTGACACGTAGGGGGCCTCTTCCTCAAGGAAGTTGATGTCTACAGAATTGTCGGCTTCGTGAAGCACGATCTGGAGCGAGTAGATGGCGTTGCCCTTGATGTTCTTCTCGTTGATGTTCATGTGGGCGAACTGCACGGTCATCGTGCGCGAACCCTCTTCACCCTCCAGCTTATAGGAGATTTCCCCCTTCTTGATACCGAACGTGGCCGGACGGAGTCCGCAGTAGAAATGGTCGGAACCATAGCGGGTCGCATCTACGAAGGCCATGTTGGAATAGCCGTTGAACGACACGCGGTCCTTGCCAAACATGATATAACCGTTGTCGTTGATGATAAACTGGTTGAACTCTCGACCGCCGAAACGGAAATTGAAACCGATCGGGAAGCCTTGTCCCGAATGGGCGGTCATGTAGGGACGCTTGTCCGCGAAGAAATAGCGGGGAGCCTCACCGTGGTTGACGTTGAGCGCCGTGCCATCCTCGATAAACTTGAAGTCGGATTTCGAGTGGTTGAAATTGTACTGGGGAACATTGCCGGCCTGAGCGATGGCCGTCGCAGCAATCGCTGCGGGGAGGGCAAGACTCCTCAATATGGTAGAATTGTTCATGTGTTGGTATTTATATTTTTTATATTTTAGCAAGGTTTGTTAACCGCCCTATTATCAGTTAATAATCGGCAAAAGTCTCCGATTTCTGATGGAAAGAGCGCTTTTCATGGTAGATTAGAGGGGCTATATACTCCCTGCCGACAAAATTAGACAAAAAAATGACTAATGCAAAAATTATTAATGTTTTTTATAACATACCGAAATATGGATGCTAAGCCCCCAACCCACAAGAAATATCAATGTCAGGGCGACATATAACAAACATTGGAGAACGGGGTCTTATAAAATTTTGTAGTTCTCATAAAAATTTTTAATTTTGCCGAGTAATGCCGGAACAACCACCCGGCGGCACCTTAAACTAACCCATATCGAACTAAAAATCGAGACAGACACGGCTTCATGTGGAAATTCCGACCGATATTGAAGGAAACTCTTTGGGGAGGCGATAAGATCGCGCGGCTCAAGGGGCTGCCCGCCGCGCCTCTTCGGCTCGGAGAGTCGTGGGAGTTGGCGTGTATGCCGGATTCGGTGTCCGTAGTGGCCGACGGTCCGGATGCCGGGATGTCGTTGCTCGAGCTTATCGAGCGGGAAGGCTCCGACCTTCTGGGCGAGCGCAACGAGACCCGTTTCGGTCCGGTTTTTCCTTTGTTGATAAAATTTATCGAGGCTTGTTCGGATCTTTCGATTCAGGTACACCCGGATGATGCTACGGCCTTGCGTCACGGACTTCCGAACGGAAAAGCCGAGATGTGGTATGTGCTTGAGGCAGATCCCGGCGCACGGATTGCAAACGGTTTTTCCCGCACGATAGATAAGGCGGAACTTCACGAACTCGTTAAGACCGGCAAGATCGAGGAGTCGCTGAACTATCTCGATGTCAAGCCCGGAGAGGTTTTCTTTATTCCTCCCGGCCGCGTCCACGCCATAGGGCGGGGCACGATGGTGGTCGAAATCCAGCAAAGTTCCGATGCGACCTATCGCATCTACGATTATGGACGTCGCGACCCTAAAGGTCAGCTGCGCGAGCTCCACACCGACAAGGCCTGCGAGGCGCTTGACTTCCGGGGAGTCGAGGTCGCTCCTTCTCCATACACAAGCCGTCCGGATATTCCGGTCAATCTTGTGCGTAATAATTTCTTTACGGCAAATCTCCTGCGTCTTTCCGACCAGCTGATGCGCGATTATTCCGAGTTGGATTCCTTTGTGGCCGTGGTGGCGACAGAAGGGGAGGCGACCCTGCGGACTCGCGCTTCGGAAATAAAAATCCGCCGGGGTGAGACAGTGCTTGTCCCCGCAGCCGCAAATGGCCTGGAGATAACTCCCGTTCGAGAATTTTCTGCTATCGAAGTCTATATCTGAACGCGGAAAGAAGTCGATATTTTAACGGAAAAATATGAAAGATAGTGTTATAGTCCTCTCCGGAGGGATGGATTCCGTGACATTGCTCCATGATTTCGCCGACAGGATTGCCTTGGCCGTGACTTTTGATTACGGTTCCAATCATAATGCACGCGAGATTGAGTGTGCGGCGGAAAATTGCCGACGTCTCGGAGTGGAGCATCTTGTGATTCCCCTTGGATTCATGGGGGAATATTTTGCCAGTTCGCTGCTCTCGGGGGCTGACGCAATTCCGGAAGGAAACTATGACGACGAGAATATGCGTTCGACGGTGGTGCCGTTCCGTAACGGCATCATGTTGTCGGTTGCCGCCGGGCTTGCCGAAACCCGCGGTCTGAAGCATGTCATGCTCGCCAATCATTCCGGCGACCATGCGATCTATCCCGACTGCCGACGTGCATTTGTCGATGCCATGAGCCGCGCCATCGAAGAGGGCACCTACGACCGTATCTCCATCCTCGCTCCCTATACGGATATAACCAAAACCGACATCGCCCGTCGCGGCGCGACGATCGGTGTCGATTATTCGTTAACCTACAGTTGCTACAAAGGAGGGGAGAAACATTGCGGACGTTGCGGCACATGCACCGAGCGGCGCGAGGCCTTCCGCGATGCCGCCCTTCAGGATCCGACGGTTTATTCCGAAGCGTAGCTCAGAATTGTCGGCGACTCCACATCCACACCATATTCCTTTGCAAATCTGAGGATCGCACGGGCCAATTTCGGCTTGAGGTCCTCGGGACAATAACGGAAATAGGATTCGGCGGCGCGAACATGGGCCGCGTCAGGCATCGGATACTCCCGGCGTTCGGGAAGTCCGTACATGTCAGAGGGTAATTCACGGCGTTCAGCCGTGTTCAGAATGTCGCTCATAGTATTAATATTTAAATAATAACTTCCGCCTGCGCCGTCGGAAGGCCGGTGTCAGTCTCAACCTCAACCTCTCAAGCGGTGCGGGCTTTCCATTATAACGACTTCAATATGATTAAGGTTGCCTTCCGGATTCTCTTCCTGCTGATTCTGCCCGCCCTTGCCCTGATCGGCTGCTCCGATGATCCCTCTCCAAGCAATCCCCTTGACTCGCTCGATGCTCTTGAAAAGATCGTGGCCGAACGTTACTGTTACCTCGGAGAGAAAGAAATCGACTGGCACGGGGCCTGCGCCGAGGCCCGCTCTCTTCTTGCGCCTGACACCGACCCTCTCACCACCTTTACTGTCATGTCCAATCTCCTTGACACGCTGCGTGACGGACATGTCAATCTTTCCGCTCCCTTTGCCACGAGTTATTATAAAAAATGGTGGAGCGATTATCCCCAGGACTTCGACGACCGTTGCCTGCAGGAATATTATCTTCATTTCGGAGGATTGCAGAGCGGATCGATCCAGTATGCCGTATTTCTTCCCGACACGATCGGCTATATCCGTTATCCGTCGTTCAGCTCCCCGGTGGGGGAGTCGCAGCTCGACTACATCCTCGCGCTTCTCGGCGACACAAAAGGTCTTGTGATCGACATTCGCGACAACGGGGGAGGACTGCTGACAAACGTCCCCGCATTTGTCGGGCGATTTATCGACCGGGAATTTCTTGCCGGTTACATCCGCCACAAGACAGGACCGGGGGCTGATGATTTCTCCGATCCCTATCCCGTGAAATACTCCCCGGCGTCGGGGAGAGTGCAGTATTTTAAACCGATCGCCGTTCTGACCAACCGGAGTTGTTTTTCGGCAGCCAACGATTTCGTGTCGGTCATGAAGCAGCTTCCTCAGGTGAAGATAGTCGGGGCGCGCACCGGCGGGGGAGGCGGCCTTCCCTTTACCTCGGAGCTTCCCAATGGCTGGGCGATACGTTTTTCGGCCTCGCCGATGTACGACGCGGCGATGCAGTCGACCGAGTCCGGAATTGATCCCTCGGAAGGTTGCGAGGTCCATTCCCCTGCTGCAGAGCTTGCAGAGGGGAAGGACGCGATTCTTGACTTCGCCCTTGATATGCTTGGCAAAGGAATTGAAAAAATTAAGTAAATTTTTGTAATGTTGATTAAAAAAGCTAATTTTGCAGAGCAAAGGTCTGCCGTCGTGTCACTTTGAAAAATTGACTCGCGACTTCATTGCCCCTGCTTTAACTTCCAAAGCGTTACCTAAGACTTCTATATCAAAATAAATCAATAACAACAGACGTATGAAAAAAACTCTACTTGCACTCGCTGCTGTGGCTCTTGGTGCCATGACGGCAAATGCGGCTACTGTCTATTTTAACAACGAGGGTACTGAATGGACTTCGGTTTACGGCTATAGCTGGACTCCCGACTATCTTGAGGAACTCTCCGCAGTGACAATCGACGGCCACACGCTCTATGCTGCAGAACTGAACAACGCGGAGATCATTTTCCGCGGTAGCAACACGGTTTGGGCTGACGACCTTCAGACTTCCAACCTCGAAGTTGTTGACGGCGCAGTTTACGGCTCGGCCAGCATCAAGGCAAATGGCGGCAGCATCGACCCCATTGCAAATATCGTCGACGGCAAATATGTTACCAGCACATCTGATGATGAGTTCCCCGTTATGTTCCTCGTCGGAGCGATGACAGGCTGGGGCAACAGCAATGCCTATAAGTTCAAGACCACTGACGGTGTCAACTACTCTCTTACTGCTTCGATCGGAGCAAATCAGGAATTCAAGATTTACGGCGGCGCGTGGGGTACGCGTGAGCTGACCTGCACTCAGAAGAAACTTGAAAACGGAACTTACACATTCGAACCCGGTGATGCCAATACCTCGCTTGCAAGGGGTGGCGACGTGACCATTAAGTTCGTTCAGGAGAACAACTTCTCTTCTGCCCAGGTGACTATCTCCGGTCAGGCAGGTGGCGATACTCCCGCCGAGACAGAGGTTTATCTTGCCGGCGACTTCAACTCATGGAGCACTACCGCTGACAAGTTCACTACTACCGACGGCACGAACTTCACTTATAAGATCGACGCTCTTCAGGAAGGCTTCAAGCTCGTTGTAGACGGCTCATGGTTTGGCTACGACGAAGCAAAGATCGCCTTTGGTGAGTCTTACCTTCTCAGCAGTAGCAACGGCGTGGGCAACTGCGAGCTCCTCGATCAGGAAGCTACCGACTTGACGCTCTCTTTCAATGCTGAGACTTTCGAGCTTACAATCACCGGTACGCCCGGTGGTGGCGGTGATGATCCCGAACCCACCGAGTTCTACGGTATTCATGGAAACATCTTCGGCGATCCCAACTGGTCGACCCTTCCCCTTGTTCTTACCGACGGTCTCTGGGTAGGAGAAGCCAACTGCGTGGCAGGTAGCTTCGGTATCAAAATCATGGACGCCGACGGCAATCAGACCGCATGGAAAGGTGGCGGCGCAAAAGTGACTGAAGCAGGTGTTGAATACAGCCTGACCGGCATTCTCAACAGCAGCTCCACTCTTGAAGGTGGTTACGAAATCATCTACAACCCCTCCGCAAACACCATCAAGTTCATCGCCAAGGAAGTTGAACATAACTACACATACGTGCTCAAGGGCACAATCTTCGACGGTGCTGAATGGATTGAAAAGGAGATGGAAGAAACCGCAGAGGGCTGGAGCTGGACAGGCGACGTCGTAGCCGGCACATTTGGTGTGATGCAGGCTGACAACGGCGCACAGAGCGACTGGTTCGGTGCTGCCAACAGCGCTTCCGCTATGAATGCCGTAGGCACTTTCGAGGCAACCAACTATGGCCTTGAAAACTGGGAATCAACCCTGGAAGGTACTTACAAGTTCACTTTCAATCCCGAGACGGTCGTTCTCACCGTATCCGATCCCAGCGGCGTAGCTGAAATCAATCTTGAGAATGGTGAAGTTATCTACTTCAACCTCCAGGGTCAGCGTGTGGAAGACCCCGCAAACGGCGTGTTCATCCGCGTTGAGAATGGCAAAGCAATCAAGATTGCGAAATAAAGAGGTTTATCCAATAACCTTAATAATAAAAAGCGCCCCCGTAAAGGGCGCTTTTTTACATAGTTATAGGTGCTTGTTTGCCGATTTTTATTAATTTTGCAAGGTCATATATGGAAATTGCCGAAATCAGCATCCAAAGAACTACCTAATGCTCCCGGCGAGCATAATCATCAATAAGTTTTATAATCAACCTAAGATAATAATTACATGAAACTCAAGAAACTTGCAACTCTGGCATTAATTGCCGGAGGGGTTGCAAACGCAGCGTCCGCCGCCGGCTGGCCTGCCAACTACGAAGGGGTCATGCTTCAGGGATTCTACTGGGATTCCTACACCGAGACTTCCTGGAAAGCACTTGAAAATGCCTCTGACGAACTTTCGCAGTATTTCAGCCTTATCTGGGTTCCCAACTCCGCGAAATCGGAGGGAAGTCCCTCGATGGGTTATCACCCGGTCTATTGGTTCACCAACCATAACTCCTCGTTCGGCACGGAAGCGGAACTCCGCAGCATGATTAAGACTTTCAAACAGAAAGGCACGGGAATCATTGCCGACGTCGTTATCAACCACAGGAGCGGTGTGAGCAACTGGACCAATTTCCCCTCTGAAACGTGGAATGGGAAGACCTACAAAATCGGCCCGGAAGGAATCTGTAAAGACGACGAAGTGAAGGATGCCTCAGGCCAGGCAAAACCGACCGGGAACTACGACACGGGTGAAGGCTGGAGCGGTTCGCGCGACCTCGATCATACCAATGCCAACGTTCAGACAAACTGCAAGGATTATATCAAATGCCTGATGACCGACTACGGTTATTCCGGTGTCCGCTACGACTTCGTGAAGGGCTATTCTCCTTATTACACGAAGATGTACAACGAGGCCAACAATGTCTCGTTCAGCGTCGGAGAGTACTGGGATGGCAATTATGATCTTGTCAAGGAATGGATCGAAGGGACAGGAAAAACTTCCGCCGCATTCGATTTTCCGTTCAAATATCAGCTCAACAAGGCGTTCAACGGCGGCGGATCCAACTATGGAGAACTCGTTTGGAAAGCCAACGGCACGACCGATCAGCCGGCCGGTATGATTCATTTCGGATATGCCCAGCAGTCGGTGACATTCGTTGATAACCACGACACCTACCGCGACGGCTCCAAATACACGGGCGACGTTCTGATGGCGAATGCTTTCATGCTCTCCTCGCCCGGCACGCCCTGTGTGTTCTATCCCCATTACAAGCAGTACAAGTCGCAGATTCAAGCAATGATTTCCGCTCGAAAAGGGGCCGGCATCAGCAACACTTCGGCTGTAAACGTGATCGATACCAACGGTTGCTATGTGGCCGAGGTGACCGGTTCGAAGGGTAAACTCTGGGTAAAGATCGGCAATTCGTCGAAAACTCCCGGCTCAGGTTACACCAAGAAAGCCTCCGGCAACGGTTATGAAATCTGGACAACTGCACAAGGTGGAGGCACCACACCGACCGAACCGGTCGACCCCACCAAAGAGGTGAAAATCTATTTCAAGAACGACAAGGGCTGGACAACCCCTTATATTCATTATTGGGGCTCAACGGAATCCGCATGGCCCGGCGTGGCGATGGCCAAGGAGGGCAATGTGTGGAGCTATACGTGTCCTGCCGGAACAACCGGCTGTCTCTTCAATGCCGGCGACGGTGATGCAACCAAGACCGGAGATATGATTGCAATCGACGGCCATTTATATTCCACTTCAGGCGACGAAGGCGTCTATTCCGCCGGTAGCGGCGGTGGCGGCAATCAGGATGTGACCGCTCCCTCCGCTCTCTTCCTGCTGGGTAACATCCCCGAGGGCCATTGGGATACGACGGCCGCAATTCCGATGACAAAATCAGGAAATGTCTTCACATGCACAGCCACTATCGAAGCTCCCGCGAAGTCTGATTATGGTTACTTCTCCTTCGTGACCGCCAAGGGGGCAGACTGGGACGAGGTCAACAGCTCTGACCGTTACGGATCGATGACTCCCGACGAACTTATTGTTGTCAACGAGTCGGCGGATGTGGCTCGCTTCCCGGTCGGAGTGTCTGCTTCTTCTGCAACCAGCTGGATGATTCTTCCCGGCACGTATTCCTTTAAGGTCGACTTCTCAACCAATAAGCTGACCGTCACCGATCCCACCGGAGTGGCGCTCACCGGTGATGATGAGGCTGAGGCCGTATGGTTCAACCTCCAGGGCCAGCGGGTAGAGAATCCCGACAAGGGTATCTTCATCCGTGTTGTCCGCGGAAAAGCTGTGAAAGTAATGAAATAATCCTCTCTTGTCTCGCTCGGTCCGTTCCGTGGCGTGGCAACTCTGAACCTGAAATAGAACCCCTGCTGCCTATCAGAAGGCGGCAGGGTAATTTTTATCTCACGTTATCCTCAGACAAGAATTACCGTCACAACTCCCCAGAGGACAAGCAGCAGATTGGAGACGGCGTAAGTCACCGTGTATCCGATTGCGGGCAACGAACTGCCGATGGCCGATTGGACGGCTCCCAAGGCGGCGGTGCAGGTGCGTGTGCCGCAGCAACATCCCAATGTGATCGCAGGATTGAATTTGAACACTTTGTGGCCGAGGAAAAGACCGACGAAAAGCGGAATTAGCGTGCATAACGCCCCTATTACCAAAAGCATCGGCCCAACAGACTTCAGACCTGCTATAAACGAAGGGGCAGCCTCAATCCCGACAACGGCGATAAAGACGTTCAGTCCTAACTTATTCATCAGGTCGAGCGCCCCGGGGGCGATATTCCCGTAGGTTGGGCGGCGTGAACGCAACCAGCCGAACAAGAGTCCGGCCACCAGTGCGCCCCCCGACGTGCCGAAGCTCACCGGAATGCTGCCGATCCAGAAGCTCATCGCGCCGAAGAGTCCCCCGATAAAGATGGCGAGCATAATGAACATTATGTCGTTCTGGGAAGAGGGCCGGTCGATATGGCCGATATGCCGGGCCGCTTTCTTAAGACGCTGAGATTGGCCGAGGATAGTGAGACGGTCGCCATGTTGAAAAACGGTGTCGCTCTTAATCTCGAGAACCTCTCCATCGCGCATCGCGTCGCGAATCACAACTCCCTCAAGGCGTTTACTCCGGCGCAACTCATGGAGAGGGTTGCCGATGAATTCTTTCTTTGCCACGACGATCCCGACTCTGTCGAGAGGATAGTCAAGCAAATCGCCGTTGGCCGTCTCTTTCCCTATATATTCACCGGCAGCGACCACGCTCTCCCTCGGTCCGCATAACACGACCTCATCTCCCAAGGAAATCATGTCGTCATAGTGGGGAAGTGAAATCTGTCCTTTGTGGCGGATGCGGTCCAGAAATATTGCAAGTCCCTTATTATGAAACCGGACCTCCGTCTCGCTGACACTTCTCGGTTCGGAAAAGAAAGAATCGCTTACGATGTAAGCGCGATAGGCCACAGCCCGAAGAGCTTTCACCTTAGAAGGGTCTGTCGAACCCTCGGTCATGTTCAGTTCCTTTTCCAGTTCGGCCGTCTGCCGCTTTACTTTCTCTTTTCCTCCCAAAAGCGCAGGTCCGAAATTCCCGAGGAGTATAACGGTCCCGAGCGTGCCGAATATATATGTCACGGCATAGCAAACCGGAATAATGTTGACCTCCTGATCAATCTTCGCCTTGGGCCAGGGTAATCTGGAGATAGATTCGCTTCCGACGCCCAAAAGGGCCGAACATGTCTCGGAGCCGGAAAATAGTCCGACTGTTTCCCCTTTCGTGTAAGAAAATAGTTTGGCCATTCCGAGTACAGTCAGGAAAATAACCGTGCTCATGCAGACGGCAAACAGGGCCTGACGCCCTCCGCTTCCCTTCAAAGACCTGAAAAAGTCGGGCCCCACGCTATAGCCGATCGAGAAAAGAAACAGCATAAAGAAGAGCATTTTCACCGGTCCTGACATGGGAATGTCGAGTTGTCCTACGACGATACCGACAATAAGTACCGATGTGACAGGACCAAGAGAGAAATTGCCGATCTTGATGCGCCCGATCAGGAAGCCGAGGCCGACGGTGAGTAATAGGGCGAGAGTCGGATATTCGCGCAATATATCAAACATATCTTCGGGAGTATATTAGTATATGATCAGTAGATAAAAGTATGTTAGTATAAGCGAACAATTCTTTCAATTCCGGGCTTTCTAAAGCGAAATGGCCGCTATCTCCGCCATGATTACAATTCGCAGGCGCTGCCGCCGGGATGTTATGCAGACAGGAAGAAGAATAAATTCATTAATTTTAACAACCTCGACATTCTTACAGTTCATTTGCAGCCGTGCGGGTGTGGTGGAGTTTATGGGTTTACCACAGATAAGCCTATCCACAGATAAACTCATAAACAGATATATAAAAATATCGCAAGTTCCGGAGTCGGGACTTGCGATATTTTTATATATGCTATCGGGAGGCTCAGGCGTCAACGGCCGGGTGGGCAGCCGCGCGACGTGATAGCCAGATATTGATTGCAACCCAGATCAGGATGTCGATAATCAAAAGAATGTTGATGTTGATATATATCGAGAGCCAGATATTCAGCAGGGTGAGAGCGAGCGATACGGAAAGAATCGACACCATAGCCATTCGCTGCGGCATGCCGATTGCCAGCAGTTTGTGATGGATATGGTTCTTGTCGGGAAGGAAGGGGTTCTTTCCGTTGCGGACGCGATGAAGATACACGCGGATGACATCGAAGCAGGGCACGATCAGCGGAGCGAATGCGAGGATGAAAGGGTTAGCCGAGCTGAACGACACTTTCTCCACCGAGGCCATCTGCAGGGCGAGGAAACAGAGGATCATGCCGATTGTGAGGGCTCCCGTGTCGCCCATGAAAATCTTCTTTCGTTTGCGTGCGTCGCCGAACACATTAAAATAAAAGAACGGAATCAGCACGCCGAGTGTGGCGAGCGCAAGCATCGACAGCACATAGCTCTCCATCAGGAAGAACATCACGCCGAAATAGAGGCAGGCGATTCCCGACAGTCCGGAAGCGAGCCCGTCGATACCGTCGATAAGATTGATCGAGTTGACAATATAAATCACGACAAGAATCGTCAATGGCCAGCCGATCCATTCCGGAAGTTCGTTGATGCCGAGAAGTCCGTGGAAGTCATCGAGCCACACTCCTCCGCAGATAAACATGATGCCGCAGAAAATCTGGGCTACGAATTTCGCGCGGTATTTGATTCCGATAAGATCGTCGGCAATGCCTACCAGAAAGAGAAGCATGAGCCCGCAGAAGCCGAACGAGAGGGAAAGGGCCGCGTTGCCGAAAGCCGGGGCGATTCCCTCGTCAAGCAGGATGCCGATACCTAAGAGAAGCACCAGCGAGAACATGATTACCGGCACGAAAGAGATGCCGCCGAGGCGGGGCACAAGGCTTTTGTGGATCTTTCGTTCGTCGGGAACATCAAAAAGTTTCTTCCTGAAAGCAATAAGCAAGATCTGAGGGATCACGAATCCACTCAGCACTATACTCAGCAGCCATACTGCCAAGCAGTTAATTAACCAGACATTCATTATAATAAGGTCGTAATCAGTTGTTGTTCATGTCGGGAGAGATTCTAAGGGAAAATGCCCTCCCCATTAGATTTAATTGCAAAGTTAACATTTTTTTACCTAAATCCAAATTATTTAAAGCGTATCCTGTTGTCGTGTGCTTCTTGTAAACTTATCGTCGGGAAGTGCGGTTATACAAGTATGCAGTCAAAACTAAAAGGCAATCTATATATGTTTGCGGCCAAGACGTTCTCAGGCCTTAACGAGAATGCTCTCCGCTACCTTCTTCCCGGCTGGATGAATGCCATGTCGGGCGTTGTGCTCCGTCTCGGAATCGGTTCGTTGCTTTTCTGGATCTGGGGTTTCTTCCGGCATAAAAAAGAACCTAAAGCCCGTTTCAGGGATATCGCGGCTCTTTTCGCAATCGGACTGGTGTTCGTGTTCGGATATATGTGGTCGTTGCTGGAAGGATTGAGTTACACGACTCCAATCTCTTCTTCCATTTTTATCAGTCTGCAGCCCGTCTTCGTGTTTATCATCTGTCTCTGCCTGCGCACGGAGAAAGCGACCGTCGGAAAAGTCCTCGGCATTCTTATCGGTTTCGGTGGGGCGATGCTTTGCGTGCTGACCCAGAAGTCGTCGGCTGTGGCTTCCGATCCTTTCAAGGGGAACATGTTCTGCCTTATGTCGGCCGTGCTGTATTCGGCATATCTCGTGATCGAGAAGATCTATCTCAAGCGGCTCAGCGCGGCGACAGTGTCGAAATGGACATTCTTCGGAGGCGCGGTTGCGGCCGCCGTGGTCGTATGCTTCACGGGTTGGGATGCCCCCGTGCTTCATCAGAACATTTTCTCCGTTCCTATGCTCGTTTTGCTTTTCGTCCTGATTTTCCCGAGCTTCCTTTCTTATCTGCTTCAGGACTTCGCCTTGAAGATACTTCCCGCCACGGTCGTTTCTCTCTATGGCGACCTGATTCTAATCGTGGCCGCGATCGCCAGCTATATCCTGGGTCAGGATCTGTTCTCCTGGTGGCAGATTCTCGCGATCCTGCTGATGCTCGTATCGGTGTTCCTTGTCGAGCGTTCGGAAAGAAAAACGCCGCAAGAAGCGACGTCAGTCAGCGCGGAGTCCGCAAATAAGATTGTTGAAAAAAGGAAGGATTGAGTTTGTAATGGCTGAAGTGAACTTGTAATGGCTAAAGAAATCAGCGCAACCTGAGCATCCTGCCCGGTTCGAGAGCCTCGTAAGTCGAGAGCATATTGAGCCGGCAAAGGGTAAGCACGGAAATACCGGCCGTGCGGGCCACGGACTGCACCGTGTCTCCGATTTTAACCACATACGTCGAACGGTCGGCAGATTGTTTCGGGGCTTTTGTTGAAGAGGAAGCCAACCATGTCCGGTTGCCGGAGTAATGGCCGCCGGCATAAATTCCGTTATCTTCCACGGCGCCGCCGGGACGTGTGAAATCAAACATGGTCGTCGGGTCAACTGCCGTGCCGTTCACGCGAGTTTCAAAGTGAAGATGCGGCCCGGTTGAATTTCCCGTATTCCCTCCCAATGCAAGCGGTTCGCCGGCGGCAATCATTTGCCCGGTCCAGACGAGGGATTGACTAAGGTGGGCATATCTTGTTTCCAGCCCGTTCTCATGTGTGAGCACAACGAAAAGACCATACCCTTTCGGGTCGGTATCGACGCGGGCCACCCGTCCGGAGACTGCCGCGCGGACCGTGTCGCCGATATGCAGGGCGATATCCACTCCCTTGTGCATTCTGTTGAATCGCGGGCGCCAGCCGAAACGCGACGTAATCACTCCCGAGATCGGAAGCAGCGATCCGGCAGGGAGCATCGCGGAATGACCTTGGCCTGTCCGGCCCGGACCGTAAGTGGTCAGATAATTATTGGAAGATCCGGAGAAAGCGTTGGAGACGAAGTCGAGTGTGCCGGTAATTGACATCGCTTCGGCAACCCCGTCGAATTCGCTTGTGCGGCCGCCTGACATGGAGTTTGCGATCCGGTCGAAGTCGAAGGATCCGCCGGAGGCTGCGGAGGGTTGATTCCCGGACATGGAGGATGCTATCCCGTCAAGGTCAAAACTCTCTGCGAAGACTGCGGCCGACATCGAATTGGCCACATCATTGAGCATATCCCCCAGGTCGCGTGCCTGAAGAGGAAAAAATGCTGTCGGAAGAGCCAATAGAAAAGCTGTGAAAAGGCGCGTCAGATCGCGTCGCAAGTGGCTCTCGTTAACGTGTGCGTGTCGCATCCGGGATTAAGCCTCTTTCTTGGTTCGCTTTTGATTGAGTATTGGGCTGATGAAGAGAATCCAGCAGCATGAGCCGACAAAAGTGAGGAAAGTCAGGCCGACGATGATCCAGCCCTTTCGCGGGGCCGAGGGCTTGAGGGCAACGGTCGACGGAGTGATCACGGCGAAGACCGGAGTCTCCTCCTGCACCTTTGCTTTAGCAAGCTGCAGTTGCTGAGTTGTCTGATTATAGAGATTGAAGGCCACCATTGCCTCGTTTTCCAGTCTGTCGCGAACAGTCCGGGCCGAATTCAGCACAATTCCCTGGTGCGTGTCGAGATAATCGGCGAAACGCTGCTGGGCGGCATAGTAATTGGCGCGGGCTTCATTATTGAGCTGCTCAAGATATTCCATATCTTTGCGGGCCTTCGACGTGCGGTAGTTGGTTACATATTCGCGGAGGTGGTTCACAGCCGTGTCAGCGAGCATAGCGGCCACCATCGGGTCCTGCATGGTCACGGAAATCGTCACGATTGACGTCTTTCTGTCAAACATTCCCGTAACGCGGCCTTGAATGGTACGGGCCAGCATCGTTTCCTTTCTCGAAAGTTTGAATGGATCCGGACCCTTTGTGGCGTCTCCTCCGACTGCGTCGGAATTATTGTCGGATGATAAAGCTCCGATAATATTCCGGGGAAGATTGGTAATCACGCTCCACCAAGGACTCTTGATGTCATTCTCAAGATATTCCTTAACGGTCACTTCCTGATTTTCCGAGGTCTTCACTTCCACGTCGAAGAGGGAAACGACAAAGGGAAGCGACTTCATAATTTCCGGATAGAGTTTGGGATAGACTGCATCCTGACTTGAACCCAAGCCAACTCCTGCTGCAGCTGCCAATGCACTGAGCCCTCCGGTCACGCTTTTGTTATCCGACGATTCAGGGGCGAGGACAACATTGGTCGTATATTCTTTCGGAATACTGAAAGCGATGATTAAGGAGATCACGAAGGCAATTCCGCAGGAGATGAACACAAGTTTGCGTCCTTTCCATATTGCCTTTAAAGCCTCGATCAGGTCGAAACCTTCATTTGATTTGTTCTCCTCGTTGGTGATATTATCTGAATCGGAATGTGTCATGACGCTACACTATTTTTACTTGAACAGATTTGCGAGGGCTGCCGCCATAGTTGCCACGGAGCCTAATCCGGAGATCATCGGGATGATACGCTCCCACCAGTTGGCACCGTTCATCTCTTTCGAGGGCACGATGATATGACTTCCCGGCTCGATCACCGTGTTTCGTCCGACCTTGTCGACCTGTCCGTTCATATAAATCACGAAAGTCTTGTTCTTTTTAGCTTGCTGACCGTAGCCGCCGGCCTCGTTGACGTAGTAACTGATTTTTTTACCCGGTTCGTAGACCACCGTGTTGGGATAGAGCACCTCTCCGGATATCTTGACCGTGCTCTGCTGGGCGGGCACGAACAGTTCGTCGTCGGGTTGCAGCACGAGGTCGTAGGAGCTTCCCGGATTGGCGAGAGCCTTCGGAAGGTCGATGCCGACGGTGTAGTTGGTTGCAATATTCAGTTTGTCTTCAGAAATCGAGTCGGTCTCCGCACTCTGATTCTGCATTGCGACGCGAATCACATTCCTGCGCTCCTGCATTTCATCATCGGTCAGTTTGCGGCGAAGATATGCACCCTTCGTATAGGCTCCTTCAACGAGGCCGCCCGAACGGTTCACGAGTTCCGACAGTCGTTCGTTGCGACGTGCCAGGGTGTACTGACCGGGGAAAACTACTTCTCCGTTGATTGCAACGGTTTTCTGCGCCATATAGGCCGGGGAGGTCCGGACAGTGACGCGGTCGTAAGGCTTAAGGACGAACTCGCTTGCGGAGTTGCGTTTGCTTCCCAGTCCCCCGAGGATGTTGACAGTGTATATTTCTGCAATCTGCTGATTTTCGTTGATGGCCTTCGGGTCTACAATGCGGCGGGCGATGTCGACTCTCACGGCAGATGCGCCCTCGCGCAGACCGCCGGCGCGGAGAATCAGATCCTCCACTGTGGTGTTGGCCATGTAAGAATATGTGCCCGGGTTGGTCACTTTTCCTAAGATCGTGAAGTCGCCCCTCTCCTCAAGCAGCTGCACGCTGGCAATCTCGATCACATCATTTTTCTGCAGGACGATATCGGCTTCATATCCCGATTTGATGGCGTTGAGATCGAGGGGGATGACTTCCAGCGACAGGTCGGGGCCTTCGCGGTAAAGAAGCGCGCGGCCGAGATAGGCGTCGTCCGTAAATCCCTGTGCTTTCCCGATGAGATCCATCAGGGTTGTCGTGCCGTTGCCGAGGGCGTAAAGGCCCGGGCGAGTCACGGCTCCCTTCAGTTCGACACGGTTGGAGAACCGGTCGAGCACTTCGCCCACCGTCACCACATCGCCATCCTTAAGACGATAGCTTGCAAATTCCCCTTGGTCAATGTTGTAGAGTTCGTTTTCAGCTCCGTTCTGGCGCTGCAGGCGGATCATCCCCTGATAGGCGTCGCCCGTGAAACCTCCGGCATATTCAATCAGAGATGACATTGTCTCCCCATCCTTCACCTCATAATACATCGGGCGCTTCACGTTGCCCGAGATGCTGACCACCTGCTCGTAGGGAGGCACGATAATCACGTCGCCCTCCTGAAGGCGTATGTTGCCGGTCTGTTTGCCGTTGAAGAGATAGTCATAGATGTCAACCGTGGCGACACGCTTACCGTTTCGGAGAACGTAGATGTTTCGCATCGAGCCGATATTGTTGATTCCTCCCGCATTGTAGAGGGCATGGAACACGGTCGAGAAGGGCGACAGCTGGAATGTGCCGGGAGTTGAGACCTCTCCCATGATGTCGATCTGGATCGAGCGGATGTCGCCCAGATTTACGCTGATGTCGGTCTGGTCGTCGCCGACGCCGGCATATTTCGTGGCGAAGAGCTGTTTGATATATTTGTTGGCCTCTTCGATTGTCTTGCCGTTGAGATGGACGGGACCGAGGCGGGAAATCATGATCGAGCCCTCGGGAGAGATTGTCTGGCGGAGATGTTCTTCCGACGCTCCCCAGACATCGATGATCACTTCGTCGCCGGGGCCGAGACGGTAGTTACGCGGTGTCGCCGTGTTGCTGTTGGGTTGAAAGGAGAGCGAGCGGGAATTGAAGAGGTCGTGACCGTAGACTTCGCGGGCCGCCGCTTCTGCCGCCGGAGCGTAAGAATCAACCACCATCCCCGTGTTATCTCCCATTGTTTCAGGGGGAGTGTTGCGACCGTTATCCTGCAGCGACGCCGATTGGGCCGAAACAGGAGTGCCGACAACCTCCGAACCGTCGGCTTGATATTTAGCCTTGATCCGGCGGACCTGAGCCTGGCTTACACCCTGCGCCATAAGCTCCTGACCAATCTGTTGGTCGGTCTTGCCATTGGCTGACTGGGTGCGGATATAATTGATTACCTCGTCATCGGTCATCGCAGCCGCGAGAAGAGCGACGGCAAGCAGACCTGCAGAAAAAAGATAACGTAGTCTCATATAGAGTGATGGAAGGTTAGATAATTCGAGGACCCGACCGGACACGACCCGCCGAATCTTGCTTCCGCAAAATTACAAAAATTCCATGAACCCACAAAATTCCCCATTCCCCATTCCTAATTCCTCATTCCTCATTTACAGCAAGCGAGAGGTCGATCATGTTGCCGAAATAGGCATCCGTTTCGGGGAGTCGGTTGGCGTCGAAACCTGATGCTGGGAAGAAGGTCAGTTCTCCGAAATAGATTTTACCGTTGACATTGTAAAGGTCGACTCTTACAAACGGGATTCCCTCGGATAGTTTGGCCGCGATTTCAAACATCTTGTCCATTCCTTCCGGCTTCGGCAACGTGAAGCCTTCGGGAGCCTCCTTGCCGCGTTTGTTGTAACGCCGGAGATTCCAGTCCTTGTCGAAGAAATAGAATTTCGGGTGGCCTGTGGAGCGTTCCGTGCATAGCATCACGCTGTCGGCTTTCCCATTGAAACAATAGAACTTATAGTCAACGGGAGATTCTCCGAGGTTCATTTCTGCAAATATCTTCCGTTCCACATTTTTGTAGGGCCATTCTCCATAGCTCTTGTAGATATCATCAGATTTCAGGGAGCGGGCCATCCGGGCTCTTATCGCGTCGAGGTCCGCACGCCTTTTGTCGCTGCAAACAATGACTCCCGTGTTGCCTCCGCTATGGTTGGTCTTTATCACGAAGCGGTCGGGAAGATCTTTAAGGGAAATATCTTCGGGCCTGTCCCACACGGCGAGCGTCGGGATAATATATTCCTTCCCTATGCGGGCGGCAACGAGATCCTTCACCTTTATCTTGTCGACCATGAGGGTCATCTCGTCGTGGCGATTGTTAAGTTTGAGCCATTGAAGTTTCTCGTTCATCGTGACGGGATGCGACAAATCAAGTTTTTTCCCCATTTCGAGTCTATAGCGGGCTTTGAGGAACGCCTTGTCTCCAATCACTGACCTTAACCCGTGATTGAGGAAATATTTTAATGCCCGTTTGATATGCCTGTTCATTTCTTCATTCTTCTTTTATATCCCTCGACGACCTTCATGAATTTTTCTTTGATTCCTCTCTTGAGAGGATGTTGCCATGCGTCGACGTCCGGAGCATGATTCCCTTCCACAATCTCAATCTCCCCTTCCTGAGTAATGGCCACGTCCCATCCGATCAGCATTAAGGATGATTTTTTATGAGCCTCTATGCAGGTGTTGATCATCTTCTCCCAGTGAGGAATTTTCAGCCCCTTAAATTGCTTGTGGGAATCCGGGTGATATTCATGGTCGGAATCCCCCAAAATCGTTGTTATGGCATTTGAGCATACCACGCCGGTTTTAATGTCGATTTCAGCTAACAGACCTCCGCAGTCGTGGGCATTGTCAATAACACTCCCTCCTCGGCCAAATTTTACGAATGAGTGGAAGAGTGTGGGTGTACCCGTGGAATTTTCCGTTACGACACGCACCGTGTTGAGCGATGATGGATGGAAAGACTCCAGCTCCTCGCATCCGCGGATGCACTCCTCGACAAGCGTGGACTCTCCGGCAAGGAGTTTGACAGCCGTCTCTTCTCTCTCGGCGGACGTCAGTTCAGAGCCTTTGATTTTACTTACACCCACCCCAAAGCTGGAGCAAAGCGGCTTAATTATCACGTCGGAATGAAGCAGCTCGATAATTTGGTCGAGAGAAGAGTTTTCTCCTTTTCCGGCCAACAGCCATTTTCTATGGATGAAAGGGGCGAAGTCGCGTAGGAACGCGGCCTTGTTATGGAAGCGGAATCTTTCGGCCGGATTATTGAGCTTTCGGTAAAAACACTGAACTTCCGACCGGGAAATAAATTTATCGCGCTCTTCCTGTGAAACATCCGCGATATTATATTGATAGAAATATTCAGGATATGAGAACCGATATTTTTTGAACACTTCCGCGTATTCGTCAAGAATAGCTTTGCGTTCTGACTCCGGAAGGTTGGCCACGGCGTCGGCCGCCTCTTTCATGAAGCGTTCTTTTTCCAGATTATAGATATGACGTTCGCTTTTCCAATGAAAGAAATCGCGCACGAGCGGCAATGAAGCAATCTGCTTCTTAACACTTTTTATATCCATGTGGCTCAGTTTGATTTGAGATAGTTTTCAAGATAGCTGAAAGGAGAGTTTATTTTCCCATCGACCACGATTGAGGAGCGGTTGACAATCTCAGACTCCATCCCGCGCGTGATAAGGTCGGGGAGGACGGTAGCTATAAATTTGTCGCCGAAAAACTCACTTGTCTCGCGGGGGAGTGCGTTCGGGCATGTGTCGACCGCCATGACTGTGATGTTGTCAGCCGAGGTAAAGGGGGCTTCTTCCGCGCCCGTCAGTGGATTATAGTCGTAGAAGGGAGAGGCGTGAGTCGATGATCGGATTGTGGATTTGATTGATCCTTCGATGTCGCATGTGATGTCGCCGATCATTCGGATTCTGAATTCGGGGCGGGTGCAGAGTTCCTTTGTGAGATAGACCGGCTGGTCGGGCGACCAGAAGTGGCCAGTGATAAGGATGTCGGTGGTGTCGGCAAATTTTTCAAAGTCTGAGACATACTTCTCAGGAGCGGCAACAAACTCCTCATGGTCGAATTCAGCCGACGGGTCGGAAGGCTTTACGAGTTCGGCCGGTCCGGCCACGGTATATACAAGGCCCGTCGGACTGGAAATTTCAAGATATTCCTTGACGGAAACTTTCCGGGCTCCAATACGGTCGAGCACATATTGTGCTCCTTGTGATACACGCCCGTTTCCGGTGAGAAGGATTTTGGCAGGGGCAAGTCGTGCATTCCTCAGATGGTCAATAATCTCTTCCTTGGAGAAGTCAATGTGAGGCTCGGGCAGCAGGGCCGTTCCCGTGCGCATTCCCCAGCCGCGCAGAGTGTAATAAACACCGACAACTCCGGCATACCAACCGAAGGCTACCAATCTCCCCCCTGATTATCAACAAGATACTCCCAGTCTGAAAAAGTGAGATGTTTATTCACCATTTCTCGGAGCAAAGGCTTGTTATAGAGTTGCATTTTTGCAACGTGGCCGAAGAAGAAATAATGTTTACCGGGGATAAGAGTATCGGGGTTGGCCTCTTTAATACCGAGGAGCACATCGCATTCTTCCATATTTTCAGCGACGGGGATACCCAAATCGGCATATTCGCGGTCAGAGAAAGCGCGAGTCGGAGAGGGTTGGACGAAAAAATCCAGATTAGGATAAATCGACCGGAGATTGCGAATTTGGAGAGGCGTAAGAGCCACGCGGTTATCTACAGGAGATTTAGTTTCTTTAAGAATACCAATTTTCATCGCTTAAACATAGAAAAAGATTAGGAAATCCGGGGATATCAACAATTGGCAAAATTACGAAAAATAGGAGACTTGCGCAAATCCTATTCGACCCCGATCGCGCCGACATCAAAACCGCCGAACCCCGATTGCACCGACTCGGTAGGGACGCGATTAATCGCGTCCGCGCCGGAAAAGTAATCAACGCACCGAACATAGTAAAATCGCGTCCGCGCCGAAAAAGTAATCAACGCGCCGAAAAAGTAATCAACGCGCCGAAAACGATAATCAACGCACCATAAAAAGTAATCAGCGCGTCGAACATCATAAAATCGCGTCCGTGCCGAAAACAGTAATCAAACGCGTCCACAACACCCATTCGGGTTAGCAAGCGGAAACGAAGAAATCAAAATAAATAGCGAAAATAGTTGTTATATAAACAGAAAGCAATATATTTGCGTAAAAATAAAAGTTCTACCTTTCCTCAGCAGACTCCATGAACAAAGACACAAAAAGAATCACTCTCTTCCCATTGATAGATAAAGATTTAAGTAATGAAGCCATCATAGGATATTTTGATCCCATGATGAAACTCGGACTATTACCTTCCGTGTCTCCGGCAATCAAGCTCAAAGTGATTGGTGCGGAAAAAAGAGTTGAGCAGAAAGAGGTGATGACCGTAGATTTTATCGCTACCTCCCCTAATCACATCACAGTGTCGGTCACATCCGAACGAATCGACATAATTTTAAAAGGAGAGGAAGAATGGTCGAAATTTAAAGAGACCATTGATAAACTGATAGAGATTATATTTGAGAATAATCCCGAAGGATTTTCGAGAGTAGCCGTAGGCAGCCGGACGCACAGATCAATATATGAAGAGGACCTGCCCCGCTTAGGAATTCCACGGGAAGAATTCAGCGATAGGTCAGTTAGGGAATATAGCAGGAGAGTGGCCCGTGTCGAGCCATTAACCTCTGCCGAGGGAGAAAAAGAATGTGAGATGAATAATGTGAAATCAATCCGTGTATCTCATGCGGAGTCCGGATTGGTATGTACGACAGAATATGATATAAATTCAATTCCTGGCGAACCGATAGAAAATGTGACGGGACTTATTCCCTTGTTCATCTCCAAGGCAATTTCAATAATCGAGGAATAGGATGACCATATATGATAAGGAGACTATGATTAAGACTCCATCCTTTGAGATTCTATATGAAGAGAAGAGGGGAGGGGAGTCTATCAGCAGCGAGCATGTAAAATCGCGCCGATTTCGGTCAAGTATATTTGAAGTCCCGGATGAATTCTATATCTCCGATTTATTGGATTCTTACAGATCTTTTAAGAACAATCAGTATATTATCCGAGAAATCGGGAGAAAACCGCTGAAACCCGAGAGTGATATAGATTTTGAATCTGACACAGACCAATATGCAACCCCCAAAGAAAGCATTAGAAAAGAGGGAGAGGAATTCGCCGACCAGCATATATCAGAATTTCTTCGATTGTTAGATTTTGGAAGTGATGAAATATTGGAACACTGGTTACATTCGCTGTATGAAGAAAACCGACCGGGAAGTTTAGCATTGTTGGGGAGAGTGCAGCGAAAATTGCTTTGCCGTGCAGACCGGGATCCGCGTCCGGTTGTAAAGCTGCTCAACCTGCTCCGCACGTTTGATTATGAAGAGATCGCCGACTATGGCATATTGATTGTCACTTCGGCCATGGCGCTTGAAGGAGATGAGGTGAAGTCGGCCGTGATTTCAATATTTGATCATTGGGCAACGCGTGAGGTCTACAATCTGATGACGAAACTGACACGCCCCGAATCCTTTCTTGTCCGCCTTCAATATGATGCCGTGTTGAAAAGCCTCGAGCAGAAATATGTATTATCTGAGGAAAATTGACATAAAGAGATGGAACGGGCGTCCTGATGGAGATTCAGACTCAGTCTCCGACCTTGTCACATCCAATCATGAGCTATCGGTTTGGGAAGTGGATGAAGATCTCTCCAATCTAAGTGATATGGCTCTTGCGACAGCACTTACCAAAGATAAATTAGAAGAATTATGTTTTGTTCTTTTGCGTAGAGAAGAGATAGAAGCGCAATATGGATGGAACGTGCCTTTGGAGGCGCAGGATGGAGTGACAGGGTTCGACAGCCAGAAGCAGAGGCATAAAAATTTCATGCTCCATACAATTAGCGATATGGGTCAGCTTGCATCCTACATTCACGCGATCATAAAGTCAGAGGATGTGAATAGGATAAAAGTCATTTCCGAGCAAGACTTATTGAAAATGTTAGCGAAAAAATTCCGGTCAGGAGAAATTGACGAAAACAAGTTGAAAGACAAATTCGGGAAATGGCGTAAAGAAGCGAACAAAATAATAGCAAGCGAAAAAGCGCAAACTTCTGCCGGACACACGCCTGTTTAATTGAAAATCGGGTCGAACAACGGAAACGGCCATCCCAGTAGGGACGCGATTAATCGCGTCCGCGCCGAAAGCAGTAATAAACGCGCCGAACATAGTATAATCGCGTCCGCGCCGAAAAAAGTAATCAACGCACTGAAAAAAGTAATCAGCGCGTCGAACATCATAAAATCGCATCGAAAGCAACATGATTCCCGACCTGAAAAAGCGTGCCAAATTGCCGATATGTTAAAATAAATAAAAATTAGAAAAATATTTGGAAATTTAAAGAAAAATCAGTATATTTGCATAGTAAATTAGAATATAAGTGAAAAGACTTGCATGAGAGCAAGATTAATAATTAATTAAATAAATAAAATCATGGTGAATTTTAAATTAAAAGGTGGCAAGACCATCAAAGTGACAGCCGATCAAGTGGCTGATTATTTGGAAAATGAAGCGAGAGAAGATTCGAAGAGAAAAGGAAAGGACTTTAATCCCGACGATTATTACTGTGGAATTACCAACAACTGCGACAGACGTGAAAACGACCACAGTTCTGAAAATATCGCGGAGGTAAAAACCTTGAGTCGAGCTCAAGCGGGGGAAGTTGAGAAGGTTATGGATTCGCGTGGATTTGATGTCGGCGCACGTCCCGATAACGGGGGGAGAAAAGATTCCTGTTGGGTTTATGTCTACGCCAAGGATAGTCAAACCAATCCCTGACTTATTACCTTAAACTAAAAAAAGTGCCTGAAACATTATCGTCTCAGGCACTTATTGTAGGTTATTATACGGTGAAAATCAGGAACACGGATGCGTCCCTAAGAAATTTACAGTATGCCGTTAATTTTTTGTGGATGCAATCTGTTTGCGAGTGGAGAAATATGACCTCACTGTATCGTAAGTGAATAAAGCCGGAAATTGTATAAGCACATTGAAAAGCCTCCGGAACATTCCCTTCTCCCGATAAAGACGGTAGAAGGCTCGCAGGTTATATTTGTTTATCCAGTCGGGATAATACTGAATTGAAGCGGATGTCTGATGAAGAAAACCGCCGCAGGTGAAGACTGTGCCCTGATAGCCGGCCTCGCGGATATCTATGGCGAATTTCTCCTGAAGGGGCGAGCCCATACCCACAATCAGAAAATCCGGATTCTGCGCAATGAGTTCCTTTATCACTCTGCTGCGGTCGGCACTGTCTTTGAAATATCCGTCACGGTATCCTGCAATTTTCATTGCCGGATATGAAGAGGATATATTTTCCACGGAAAGGCGTATCTCGTCGGGTTTCGCTCCGATGAAATAAATCGATCGGCCATCTTTCTCCAGAGTGGAAAAAAGGTCGGGAGCAATTCCTGTCATATCAAAACTCAGGCGGGGAATCGGAAGACGCCAGAACCAGTTGAGCATCTTGCACATAAAGATGCCGTCGACAAAGATGCCGTCGAGCTTGTTATAGGTTTCCAGATTGCGGCGCACAATATGATATGAAAAGGCATTCACACACGTATAGGCACGATGTTTCCCGCCGAAAGTCGACTCAGGATAACCCTTTGAGGAGGTCTTGAGTTTTACGAGAAAATTGTGTAGATGCATGGTTTGATAATCTAAGGTTGATAAAGTGGAATCAGATTAAGGTTTCAAATGCTTTATAAATTGAGTGAGAGATATTGTAAACTCTTCTCTCTTTCGTCGGCTATTGTTAAATTAACAGAATCAAAGTTGATTTTGTTGTTGAGAATGTCGGAAATTTGCGCCGGGTCTGACGCGATGCGCGCCTCAAGGCCGAATTGTTTCATCAGGAAACTCAGTTTATTGGAGTTCATGTCGCGCACAATCACGGCAAACGGCCGATTATATTTCATTGACATCACTGAACCATGAAACGTGTCGGTAACGATGCATTTGGCTTTCTTGAAATATCCCAGCACTTCAAATGGATGGGGCGTGACAACTTCATCGACCCAATCGAAATAGTCGGCGATTGATATTATTTTCAGATTGTGGCGACGGGCGTAATCCTTAATTGCCTTTATTTCTCGCGGGGAGTTCATTCTTCCCGGATATGTATAAATAAGCATATAGTCGTCATCGCGTTCCGGCAGGCTTATCTCTTTGCCGAAGTCGTAGGCAAGCACTGGATCTATGTTGAGTTCCGGCATTTTGCCCGTCAGCTTCTTCACGGTGTCACAGCTGTTGCGGTCTCTGACAGAGATGGCATTGAAGTTATTAAGCAGTCCGGCTATTTCCTCCGATAATCCCAGTTTATGGAGAATATCCGTGGTCGTTGCGCCGAAGCACGCTGCATAACTTATCAACTTATCTGTGTCCAATCCTTGCCCGAACAGTTGGGGGGAATATCCGAACCAAGTCTGCTGCGCAATATTGAACACCTCGTCGCTACCGATCACGACGGCATCGAAGCGAGAATTATTCTCTCCCGGAATTACCCCGAGTTCGGGTTTGAACTCAGAGTCGAAACGTCGGTGAAGCAGCAGGGAGTATTTTATTTGTTTGAAAGGATTCCTCACCATCAGCCTTTTCGCAATGAGCGACAGGCGATGGAATTTTCCTTTCTTATACTCGTGGAGCTGTTTGCCGGGAACGATGTTGATAAATTCCACGGAATGCCCAAGGCTTTCCAAGATAGATTTCAAACCGTATGCCTGCAAGAAAGACCCGTAATTGGTGATCTGCTGCATGGAAAGGATTCCGACTTTCATAAAGCTCTGATTTTCTCAATTAAGGATTTAACCGGCCAGAACAAGCCTGATTTTTTGAGTAACGACTTGATTCTTCCTTTAAGTGTTTTGTTGGTCAGGTGGAAACTGTTGCTGATTTCCTTAAGCGTCAGTTCTGGATTATTAAATGCGGCAATCAACGTCTCGCGATCCGGAGATAATTTCGTGGACGCAACCAAATTATGATTGTAGGGAATGGCTTCTTCTACAGCACGGGGTTCTATAAAGCAGTCCTTTAGTTCGCCGAGTGCTTGCCGACCTGCCTCGGAATTTGCAAGAACAAGCGAAACCCCTTGCGTCTGATTATGGCTAAAAGGTGTTCCCTGCCTACCGAGACCCCAGAAATCGGCAATGGTCAGGTCGCCGACTCGTGAGAGTCCGTTGAAATGGCAATCATAGCATGATTCTCTGAAAATCATACCTCTATTAAAACCATGCATATAGAGATTGGGGATTCCTGACAGATGTTTCATGGATTTGTCTTGAAGGCGTACTGCCGGTTGCAGACCCCAACCTTTCAGATTCCTGAAACTGAATCCTGTGGCATCCCGATATTGAGGATATTCCGCTTTTAATTTTGATATATAATTTTTAAATAGCACGTTGGAAGGGACTCCGTGGCAAACGATGTCGATTGTGAGAAGGTTGGGATAAGGTTTCAGGAGGAATGATCTCAACCCTGCGATCTGACAAGGCGTCCCGGTGAACAACACCGGTTTGCCTTCCGTCAATGCGGCCTTGGCGGCTTTGAATGTATTATTGATGTCGCTTTGAACATATTTTGATCCGCGGAGCCGGGATAGTTCTTTGGGAGAAGTGCATTCTATGTGTCCGCAGGTGAATTCATCTGTCCAAGCTGCCCCAAAAACTACACCACCCTTATCGAGCACGTTGCGGGCGAAGGCTGAGAAAGCACCTCCCGAACTGCTTTCCGTTCTTGTCCGGTTATCCCATAAAGCATAAACCTGGGTAACTTCAGGATGCTTCAGGTCTTTACCGTTGACAATAGGACAAGCCTTTTCGCATAATTTACATTCCACGCATTTCTCCGGATTGATTGAGGGCTGAAGAAATCCTTCTTCATTGGGCCGGAGCGTAATCGCATCGTGAGGGCAGATGTTTCCACAGGCCGCACATCCGGTGCAGGTCTCTTTCGAGGCTAATTGGGGCATTATATGATTGAGTTAATGAGTTCGGTGTATTTTTGTTTGAACGTGTCGAATCTGAAATTCTTCTCGTATGATTCGCGGGCGCGGGCCGACATCCTGTCGATTTCTTCCTGAGAGAGGTCGGGCAGCCGGTTGAGTGTGCGGAGAAGTGAATCCCAGTCATTGCAGACAAACCCATTTTCGCCATCGGATATTATTTCCGTGTTTCCTCCGACATCGTTGCATATTGCAGGCGTTCCGCATTGGCAGGACTCGATGAGGGAGATCGGGAGGCCTTCATGTTTGGAGAAGAGCATCGTGAAATCACTCTCCTTCATCAAATCCGGAACATCGTCTCGAAATCCGAGAGCCACGAATTGCGGATTCCCGTCGCATGTTTTCTTCAACGCTTCGTAATTCGGACCGATTCCGGCAAAAAGAATCCTTACGCGCGGATCAAGTTTCCCATTAAGCCTCTCAACAATCTCAAGCTGGCGCTTCACATCGTTGATTCTCGCCGGATAAAGAATTTTTATTTCTTCGGGATTGATTTTTTTTGTGCGCTTTGAATATGGGCCGGTTTCTTTTACGCAATTATGGATTTTTGTGATTGAGGAAGCAGGATAATTAAAATATCCGGTGAGGTTTTCTATCCCGCGGTCGGAGATGGCCACAATGTTGTCGGGGAACAATGAGAGTCTCTTACGGCCGCATAATTCATTATGGTGGATATAGATACAATGGATATTAAGCCCCGGCATGCGTGTCAGAATCCACATCAGGGGCAAAAGACGGCGTTCGTGGATAATCACCACGGAGTCTTTCAGCGACAGAGGATTTGTGAACCGGCTATAGTCGGATTCGCTAATTCCGAGATTAGGATTAACCTCGCTGAAAGTCTCCTTTCCCATAATCCGGCAATCAAAATTATCTTGAAGAGCATGATGGATATCCATCATCACGCGCTGGATGCCGGTGATTTTGTATAGTTCAGATTTTATTTGGATAACTTTCTTTTTCTTCATTTAATTATTCAATCAATTTTAATTGAAAAGTTACTTCATGTAAACTTGAGGGGATATTTCTGTATATGCAGGACATTGCAAGAGAAGTGAAAGCCTTAACTTTTCATCAAGTGCGTGCAGAATGTCAACAATCCATTGTGCTTTCTTTTTCTCCGGTGTTCTCTCGAATGAGCCGTTTGCCAATTGCGTTTCCGTATATACTTGACAATGCCAATAATTTAATTTTGTTGGTCTATGCTCAACCTGGATTCTTCCTTTAGTGAGAAACTCAACATTCTTCTTAATTTTGGCTTTCTTCTTCTTTTTATTATCAGGTTCTTTCCCTGAATTTTCAAAAAGATTGTTGAGTAAATCAATGTCCTCA
Organism: uncultured Porphyromonadaceae bacterium; assembly: GCA_947176755.1. Lineage (GTDB taxonomy): Bacteria > Bacteroidota > Bacteroidia > Bacteroidales > Muribaculaceae > Lepagella. Next base: position 39,481 of record CAMWRW010000001.1, on the reverse strand, counting down.
TTAATTTTCTTTAAATCGCCATTCTCGGCGAGTTCAGTCTCGGATGGCTTGATAACAGCATAACCTTCGGCATCAGTTTCCTTATTGAATGTTCTGGGATATTTCAGAGAGACTCCCTGCAAGTCTTTAATACAAAACCAAAATTGAGGAAAGTCGCCTTTAAGCAATATGTATTTATCCTTAAAATTGTCAATGATGATTTCCTCTTCTTCCCAATCCAGTTCTCCTCCATTTTTCTGAACCCATAAAGCATGCCTTCCGGGCACAAATTTACCTCCCACGATGTTGACAGATAAATTCAGCAAGTGGGTGATTGCACCAGGTTTTAAATGAACGATATCTTCAATACCGTCGTAAAAACATTCTGACCTTTCAAGTTCAGATCTTCTGTGGAGAAAGTAATGTTTATCTTTTTCAAGATTGGAAATCTCAAAGGATCGTTTATACTTTATAGAAGGTAGAATCTCTTTCGGATAAGGGAGCATTTTATAAAAACTGATTATTGCCGATTGTTAAGGGCGTTACGAACAGCTCTAAAGGCTTCAATTGTTTCATTAAAATCCAACAAATCTTGACGCACCGGTTTTCCCATTGAATAATAGGTCAGGTAAAAAGTGGAGAAATCCCCATCATAAACGTTCAGGTTGATACGAAGGGATTCTGACAGAATTAATGAAACGTAAGTATTATGATTCTCCATGATTTCTCCAAAATCGAATTTTTCAATTTCAGGAGATAGGGCAGCTTCCATTTTGAGTATCATAGAGAGCATTGCAGGCGTGGCGCGTTCGATATGACGAATTTGCCAGTTTCTTAAAAATGTAAATTTTTTTACCTCTTTGGCTTTCTTTTCAAGTGAGAATCCCAGACGGTCAATCCAGCATAGGGGCTCGCCGTTGGATTCCGACTGTTTAAGGAAGGTGAAAAAGTTTCCATCCAATTCATGTGCAGGCTGCGGGCGCACTATTGCGATGGCGGTTGATTCCTCCCAAGCGGGATATGCTACGGCTGCTGAAATCATACTTCTATCGGTTTTGATTCCATTGCTTTATATACGTCTGTATTAAAAGCCCACCGGAATAAGTCATACATATAATTATTCATCTCCTGCGCGGTTTCTATGTAATTTCCCGCCTGATTTGTCTGTAGTCTATATTTCATCTGAGACTCCATCATCAGGCCGTAATCATAGAGGAGAAATTGTCCTGTTTCAGGTCGGATTTTCTCATCTCTCTTTTTGAAGTAAGCTCCGTAAACAATCTGAAGTGAATTGCCTGAATTTGAGATGTCGATAAGTCGAGCGGATGGTTTCTGATCCTCTTCCAATTCCGCCTTTTTTAGCAGATAGGATGGATAAGACAATAATTCTTTGCTGAAAATTCCGGCGAAAAGTTCTTTCTCGTCGCCGGGTTCAGACCGTCTGATCATTAGGAGATTCTTTTTATTACATACCATATCAAAAACCTCGGAATTGATTTTTTTCAACATTTCTAAAAAAGGCTTTAGCAATGGTGAAATAGAATCCTGAAAAGATGAATAACCGTCTGCTTCAAATTTGAATTCCGCGAAATTGTCGGTGAATTTAACCTTTACTTTCTCATTCATCCGAGTATACTTGAGAGGAATGATACTCATGGAAAGAAAATTCTCCAATCCTAACTCTATTCCAAACGTAGTTTTGATAAAATCCCGGAAGAAAGGGTAGTTTTGAACGTTCCTGACCATATTGAAATGGATTCTCCATTCTACTGCAAACAGAAAAGTCGAGGGATATGTCTTGTGGTCGGAGATATGAGGAAACGGGAGATTCATTTTAATCCTTTTATGATTTAACGAATGGAAGAAAAATTTTATTATCAGTTGAATTCCGGGGAGCTTCAGCGCGTAGGCGCGGGAGGTTCTTTCATCCTGATTATTCTGGCAGGGTTGCCGGCGACAACGCAATTGTCAGGAATGTCCTTGGTGACAACCGACCCGGCTCCTATAGTCACGTTGTTGCCGATGTTCACGGGATTCATTATCAACGCTCCGGCTCCGATATAGCAGTTGTCGCCGATGGTCGATTGAGATGTATCGGCTCCGGGGTCTTTTTTCCCGATGAGCACCATCGGGAGTATCGTGCAGTTCTTTCCGATCGATTTTATGGAATCAATCCGGCGATAGCCGTGATGGACGAGGTGCAAGCCGGGGCCGACGCAGTTTGGTTTGATATAAAGTTGATATTTTATGTTCAGACGGCGCCAACGGAAATAATGGTATAGTCTTAACAACCTGTCCCACGGGCGCTGGGGCTTGTTGATGCGATATTCCCACCTCCGCAGATTTTTCAGATAACGGAACATAACGGAATTCTCTCCGTAGGTGAATCTCCCTAAAAAGGGATATTTAAAGCCGTGGGCCTCGAAGTCGGCCTTGATATATGCTTTAAGAGTGGCCTTATCGGTTATCATGGAGTTGATTCGTGTTGCGGGATCGGGGAGGAGGTTGAATTCCGGGGAGCCGACGGCACCTTTCGGAAACGGAATTTCCGAAATTATGCTTGCTTTATGAGAGAGTCGAAGAGTTTGACGAAATCGGTGGGGGCTGCCGGAGTATAGACCGGCTGGAATTGGCTCAGTTGCGAGGCCCGGACCATTGCTTCCGCAAGCGAATCTGGATCGCCCGGCGTTGCTGTAAATCCGGATTTCCCTTCGTCGATTATCCGCGATATGATGGGGATGCAGGTGAAAGCTGCGGCCGGAACTCCGAGAAACTGCGATTCTATCAATACGTTGGGCAGACCTTCATAACGGGAGGAGAGAACGAATACGTCGGAATTCCGGATATATTTATAAGGATTATGTTGAAACCCGGTGAAATGCACTTTCTGTTCGATTCCCAGTTCATTAATGCGCTTTTTCAAGGCGCGGTAGTTTTCTCCTCCCATATAATCGGTGTTCCCTACGATATAGAGTTCACTTTCCGGAAGGCGTGTCTGAACCTTGAAAAAGGCTTCGATCAGAATGTCGAATCCTTTCTGTCGGGCGGTCCGCCCGACAGCCACGAACCGAGTCCGGCCGTCGTCGGGAAACGGCGACTCTTCCGCTGCTTGCTTGAGGATATATTCGAGATTGACAGGATTGTGGAGGGTGTGAATCTTTCGCGGCGAGAGGCCGATGGCGACAAGCTCTTCTTCCATTTCCTCTGTCTGGGAGATGATTCCATCCGCGAGAGGATAGGTCAATCTGAGGGTCGTCTTTTTTAGTTTGGGAAGAGTGTAGAGATAATTGTCGTTGCGGACGATGAATTTTATTTTCGGGAAGAGGGGGGAGAGCAGGAGTAACCTCTGATTGATGTGCATTGCAGAGGAAAATACCACGTCAGGCTTTACGTCGCGGATAGTGTTCCGGAGATTTTTCAACAGGGATAACTGCGATTTCCATTTTATGAATTCCACTCTTGCTCCTGGGAGAAAACGGGGAGTGAGCTGCGGATTAATGCCATCCTCAACGCCGACAACGGCGTAGTTAACCTCCCACCCGTCGTCGTGCAGGAACCGGGAAATATCAAGGCTCACCTTTTCGGCTCCCCCTAATCCATTGATAAGAAATATGAGAACGCTGCGTGCCAATTTCTTTTCAGTTTTTATTCAGGTCGAGCAGGTCGCCCAAGATTAAATCATATTCATCCGGATTGAAGAAACCCAATCCTGTGGCAGGATGGAGGGTGACTTCGCCAAAGAGGATTTTTCCGCCGGCATAATAGAGATCGACACGCAGGAATTTTTCATCCTTTGAGAGTTTCCGGCAGATATCGATCATCTCCTCAAGACATTCCGGCTTGGCGACGGGAATAGCCCCATGACTGACGTCGGGATTGAGCCCGACGAAAGGCTGATGTTGCCAATTCATGTCGTAGAAGTCAATGGTTTCCTGCGTATTTCTGTCGCGGATCACCTGGCAAAATCTCGGCTCGCCGTTGAAGCAGAAGAATTTATAATCTTCGAGATCTCCTTTAAGATCAGGTTCGACATATTGTTCGATCAGGATGCGCCCCTCGATATCCTTGTATTGATATTCCCTCAGAACGGGTGTGGCTTTCTGATTGGCAAGGGAATGGATAATTTTTTGACGCGCGTTGGCGTGGTTCAGCTTCGCTTTATTCTCAACGACCACAACTCCGGTGCTTCCTCCGCCGTGGGTGGTCTTTATGACGAATCTTTGCGGGAGACGGCTGAAATCGATTGCTTCCCATGAATCGTAGACTCCGATTGTCGGAATCAGATATTTTGAATCTATCCGGCTTTTTACCCAATCTTTTGCTTTCGCCTTGTCGACCATTTCGGTGTGAACCGGCTTGCGATCGTGAATTTTCAGCCACTGGATTTTTTCCGTGAAACGGCGAGGATTCCTGAGGTTCAGCTTCCTTCCGGTGAATCCCCAATATTGAAGACGCAGATAGGTTGAATCAGGCAGAAAGCGCATGTATTTACGGGTGAATCTAAATATGAAATTCCGGAGATTCATAACAGGGAAGCGGGGTTAGTTTTTTCGAATAAAGGATGTGATTATTCTAAATCCTTCGAGATTTCCGGCTTGCAGATAGGCGTGAACGGGCTTCAGTTCGGAGGGAATTTCAGGAACCGGGAGAAAGAATTGCTGCCGCAGACTTCTCTGGATATCGAACACAAGTTCTGTCAACCGAGGGTCGCCGTAGGAATCAACTCGTTTGAGATTGATTGCACACTGCCGGAGAAATTGCGGATAATCATTCCCGGAGAGAGGAGAACCGATCTTTTCTCTATCGGCATAAAGGCGGCGGGTCACCCACAGACTGTCGACAACTTTCCTGCTCTTGCTTGCAGTGGCGGTGACTCCCACAGGGTTTACCCTGTAGTTGTAGACAATCTTGGAGATGCTCACTTGCCGGGATTTATCGATCACACAGAAAAGCATAATGGCCATCAGTGTGTCTTCAAACCAATATCCTTCCGGAAACTGAATGTGGGAGAAGAGTGAGGAGCGATATAATTTCCCCCAGGGATATCCGAGCATTTTGCCGTCGGCGGTCCGCTGCGGTAAAATATGTCGGCGCAATACCCTGCCCTCCATGTCGATCGTCTGATAGCTCCCCTGCACTATATCGGAGCCGAGGCTTACGGCAGCCTGATAGAGAGTGTCGAGTGCGTCGGGGGGCAGCATGTCGTCGGCGTCGACAAACGTGAGATAGCGGCCGCGGAGAATGCGGAGGGCGGTGTTGCGGGCTCCGGAATGCCCCCTGTTCTCCTGATGGATTATCTCTACATCAGGATGTGAGCCATAGTTATCTATCAATCGCCCTGTCGCATCGGTCGAACCGTCGTCAACAATAGTGAGCAATATTTTGGCATTGCTGTTCTGATTCAGAACAGACTCAACACACTCCTCTATTGTCGAGGCGCTATTGTAGGCCGCAATGATAACCTGAATATCATACTCCGGATTTTCGGCCACGTTATTCTCACACAAACATGATTTTCCCTTATCGGGCCATTCCTCTTCGAGTCTTGCAAGCTCATCCCCGGCTTCGATAAGTTTTTCTCGTCCGGGGGGAATAATGCGTGTAATTATATGCGAAAAGAGGCCTGACAACTTGAGTCGTCCGGCAATTTTAGAAATCAGATAGATGGTCCTCATTTTCATATCGGACTCTTTCTCCTTCTCGAAATATCGGTGCCGCCTGCAGGAATCAATTAAGTTTGGGTTTGTATTTAAAGTATGGGTACATCACCACAATCCAGTAAATCATGGCCGCGGAGTTTGGCCCGGCAAAATATGTTTCTCCGATTCCTCCGGCGGAGAGGGCGATCATATAGGGAACATATTTTTTTACTTTGTCGAAGTAGCAGATGTTTGCCACGGCGAAGCCTGCGCAGTAGACCACTATCAATGTCAACCCTCCGGTCATGGTCAGGGCGAGATAGACATTGTCGAGCGGATCATCATCTTCACGCGGGGCCCCGACGATCCATTCGCGGGTGTCATATTCCTTGGTAAGCCTGACAACAAATAAGAGGCGTTTGCTCGTGACATCGTTGATTTCTTCGTTGTCCTCTATATTGGCCGCCAGCCAGAATGTCATGAAGGTCAACACGACCGGCAGAAACGCTATCAGCCACCTCATCCATTTCCTGATTGCCCCGATCCATAGAGCGGCGGCCAAAGCCATCAGTATGATAGACCCGTAGAGGGATGTGCGGGAGCCGCATATCGAATAGCCAACAATCGAGATGAAGGATACTGTTATGAAGAAGAGAAGGCGATGACGATTTTTCAGCACTACATACCAGCAGAGGTTGTAGAAGAAGAGAATTCCTCCGATGGAGTTAGGGTTCCCCGTGCCGAGGTCGTAGATTAAATTCCCCGTTTTTTCAAATGAATAACCCTTATTTTCATAGACTCCGAACAGAACGCCCCCTAACTGGACAATGAGCATACATGAAATGCACGCTACTCCGAGTTTCCCCAGTTTCCTGACCGGAATCCTTAGATATCCCACCTGATATGCGAATGCGCACAGAGTCCATATCACCAGAAGGCGGCGCGCAAGCAGAGCGATGCCGAGGAACAATAATAGGATAATCCTGTCGCGGTCAAGCTTGAGCCAATTGATCGAAAGAAGAATAGGGACGGCTGTGAGGTATCTGAACAAGCTGTCGGCTCCCTTAAAGTGCCAGATGAAAAAGGAGCTCAGGCAGGCGCAAATATAACCGATCAACACAAGAAATTCAGGGAAAGAGTCGAATCTGAATACTCGTCTTGCCTTTTCAACCGGATAGGTGGCGTTCTGATCTATATGGTGCGTCACAAGCCGCAGGTTTATGAGTTTTAGGGTTTATGAGTTGAGTCGGTTGGAGCGCGCTATTCTCCTTGAATTAAATCGATGAACGGATAATCCCTTTGAGTCGGGCCGCGGTCTTTTCTTCGCTGTACTCTTCTAAATTCCTTGGAGCTTCTTTCTGAAGTGTTTCCCGCAATTTTTTATCTTCAATCAGAAGATTCAATTTATTTTTCAGTTCCCCGACATTTTCGGGCGGCACAAGCAATCCGTTCTCTCCGTCCCGAATCGCTTCTGCCTGACGTCCTTTGTAGTTGCTCGCTATCACGGCGCAACCTTGACTGAGGGCTTCCACCATTACTAATCCCCAGCCTTCATATCGCGAGGAGAGGACGAAGATTGCCGCTTTCCGATACTCCCCGATGATGTCGGTTGTATATTCCACAAATTCGAGACTGTCGGCTCCTGCTCCGGCTATCTGCTTCAACTTGTTTTTGTTGGCTTCCGAGCCGGCTCCGACAATTCTCAGTTTCCATTCCGGATGACGCGGGCCAACCTCGCTCCAGGCTTTCATAAGGATGTCGAAACCTTTGTAATGCCAGTCATTGATGCGCCCGCAAGCCATGACTATATTCTCCTTTTCGGGAATTTCTTTCACAGGCGCAAGAAAAAGAGGGTTGTGGAGCACTTCCACATTCCGAATTCCTTTCCGATTAAGAATCTCCTTGTCGGGGCCGGTCAATACGGTCACTTTGTCAAAGAAGCGATTGTCGAAAAACTTATTTATTCGTTTGCGAAGGGGCATTTTTGCATTCTCCGGTCGTTCGTAAGGATTGTGGTCGGTCATGATGATCGGACACTTATGCCGGGAGAAACACCGCGCCAACAAGGCAATAATGTGATTGTGGTATAAGACATTGACTATCGCATCCGGCTTTTCGGAGGCTAATATCGATCGAATCTGACGGAATGTTTTGAGGGGTGCCAATGTTTTATTCCTTAATTTCTTGATTAAGGAATTGTTTGCAGGGCTGAGTAAATCCTTTTGAATGAGTTTGACTTTCGGGTCCAAGGGATATGTTCCTGCGGAATGATCGCTGAGAATCATCACGTCGTCGCCGAGTTTGGCCAAGCCGTTGGCCCAGCTTGCGGCAACGCGTTCCGCTCCTCCACCAATCATTCTATGGACTTGAATGAGAATTTTCATGCTCAATCAAATTTGACGATTTCTTCCCGATCCGTTATGTCGAGATCGAACGGAAGTCCATTCTGTTTCCCCAGATGTTTCCAGACTTCCGACTCTATTGCCGTATTATTTAGAATACATACGTTCTCCTTCACAACCTTTGCCGGCTGGCCGACTATGAGGCACCCGTCAGTGTATTTCCCGAAATCCGAGTTTGTCACTGTATTGCTCCCAAGGATGGCGTAATCGGGAATGACAGATCCTTTAAGGATTGTGCAATTACTGCTAATCCAAACGCCGTTTCCTATTGCAATCGGTTTCGAACGTGGCGAAATCTGCTTTCGGTTAAGGTCCGCGATAAAATGATAATCGGTATCCATTATAAGGGTACCCGAGGCTATTCTTGTGTTTCCGCCGATTTTAACCGATTTTGTAACGGTAATGGAGATGTGGTCGGTCAACACGAGATTATGTCCTAATGAAAGGGTTTTGCCGAATGAGGTGATTATTTTATTCCCGGTGCCGATTTCACAGTTTCCCTCAAAAACTATCGCACCTCGGTTGCAGATTTCAGAGCTTACGCGCATCGTCCGGGGAGCTCCCTGTTTGACAACGTTGAACTTTACTGCTCCACTTTTGAATTTACCCGCCATACGCATTGTCCCTGAAAGAGAGTAAAAGCGGGGCCGTCCGTAGACCCAGAAAGGGAATCTTACGGCCTGTCGAATGGGAAATGACCGAAAATTCAGCCAGAGGGTAGCCAGAGGGTTAAACCAATGGCCGGCAAGAAAGGCTTCAACCCTTCCCAAGCCGTAGCGGGAGTCGAATTTAGCCCGAAATACCGGATCTTTAAATTTTTGCAGCAGTTTGCCGAGATTCATTTAATCTTGCTTTTTATCATCGACAGAAGCTGTTGCCTGCTGTCGCTGCCGATGAAAAGAAGGATTGTGAATATTGTCACTATAACGCTGCACAGTGTATTCCCGATTAAGCCCGCAAGATTCTCGGGAATCCATTGGTTCACGATATTCATTATCAACCCGGAGGCGACACATACGGCTGCGATCGGAAGTATAACTTGCTTGAAGTATTGGCTGATCGGATAGTCGATATAATGATGGATAGTGTAGAGCGACATTACGACATAGAGACATCGGAGAGCTACCATGACTATGAATATCGAGACAGGAGGAAAATCGAGCTTGAAGAGTAACCAGCCGATCGGGATTGCTCCTATCATCGTGATGCATCCGTTGATTATGTATTGCTTAAGTTTCCCTATGGCCCGGATGAGTGTCCATTGAGGATTGGTCAGCACATTTACAAGACTGTAGATCAGAATCCAGAAGAGGAATTGCGAAGTGTAGTTCGGAACCTCCTTAAGCCACAAGTGGAGAATATAATCGCGTCGTAGCATCACGGGCAGACACAACATCCAGAGAAGATAGAAGGAAAAGAGGCTCGCACGAAATGTCAGTCTGATTGTGCCGTTCGTTTCTCCCGAGGCATAACTTTTTATAATCTGCGGATTGAGCGCCATGAAAAAGTTGTTGGAGAAATGTCCGATCGCTGTGTTCACCTGGCTTGCAATCCCTCGCGCGGCATTGACGATGGGGCCGAAGAAGAGGTTGAGCAGGATGTTGATGCCCTGTTCGTTGACCATGAACATCAGAGTGCCGACTCCGTTCCATCCCATAAAGCCGAGTATCCCTTTCAGTTTGGCCGGCTCCCATTTGAGCTTGAATTTGCACTCCGGAAACTTCCGTATGCAGTAGGTCATCAGGATTCCCTTTATAATCACGGTGACTCCGAGGAGGAGCAGGGCGTAGATCTGTAGGCGATGGGAGGGGGCGTCAAAAATCAGGTAGGCGATGCCCAGTTTCAGCAGGGCTTCCGCTATGCTCAGATAGGCGTAGACTTTCATGCTCTCGCGGGCAATCAGCACGGAATCGTAGGCGGAGGCAAAGAGCGTGATGGTAAGCGACACGAGGGTGGTGTAGAACACGACGACCCCGGCCCAATAGGAGGAATCCGGAATGTTGAGTTTCGACACGATCCAGAAGCCGAGACATCCTCCGATCAGCAGGACCAATCCGCAGGCTATGATGTAAAGGATCGTGATGAGATTGAAGAACTCCTTTACTTTGGTGATGTTGCGCTGGCCATGGCCAATGCTCAGATAGCGCTGGGCGGCATTTGTCATCGAGGAGGAGAAAAAGCCGAAAGAGAAGGCTATTCCTCCGACAACGTTATAGACACCGAAGTCGACCTCGCCGAGAGACTGCAGAATGACTCGCGACGTGAAAATCGTGACGCCCATCACGATGAGCATCCGGATATAGAGGAAGAGTGTGTTTTTAGCCGCTCGTTTTCCTGAGGTCAGGGGTTGCGGGGTCTCTTCTGCCATGAGTGAGTTGCGGGGTGAGTTCAGTCGCGGGCGAAGATGTCGCGGGTGTAGACTTTTTCGGCGACATCGGCCAGGTCGGGGGTGGTGCGGTTGGCAAGGATTGCGCGGCTCTCGCGCTTGAATTTCTCAAGGTCGTTGACCACGAGCGATCCGAAGAATGTCGTGCCGTCGGGAAGGGTCGGTTCGTAGATGATCACGGTGGCCCCTTTTGCCTTTATGCGCTTCATCACGCCCTGGATGCTGCTCTGACGGAAGTTGTCGGAGTTCGACTTCATTGTCAGTCGGTAGACTCCGATCACGCATGTGCCCTCCCGGGAGCTGTCGTAATGGGAGTTGGAGTCATACCAGCCGGCGAGCTTCAGAACCTGGTCGGCGATGAAGTCTTTGCGTGTGCGGTTGCTTTCGACAATGGCCGACATCATGTTCTGGGGAACGTCGGCGTAGTTGGCGAGAAGTTGCTTGGTGTCTTTGGGAAGGCAGTAGCCGCCGTAGCCGAAGGAGGGATTGTTGTAGTGGGTGCCGATCCGGGGGTCCAGACCTATTCCTTCGATGATCGCCCGCGAGTCGAGGCCCTTGACTTCGGCGTAGGTGTCAAGTTCGTTGAAATAGCTGACACGCAACGCGAGGTAGGTGTTGGCGAAGAGCTTCACGGCCTCGGCTTCCTTCATCCCCATGTAGAGGGTCGGAATATCCTTCTTCTCTGCTCCCTGGCGGAGAAGTTCGGCGAATACATGGGCGGCGCGGTCGAGAGCCTCCACATCCGTGAGACTGCTTATGGCGTCGTTTTCTTCCTTAAAGTCGGGGTTGTCGATAATCTTGGGAATGCCGGCGATTATTCTGGAGGGGTAGAGGTTGTCGTAAAGCGCTTTCGATTCGCGCAGAAATTCCGGGAAGAAGAGGAGGTTGAGACGTTTGGCTCCGCGACGGGCATATTTCACGTAGAGACTGCGGCAATAGCCGACGGGGATAGTCGACTTTATCACGAGCACGGCATCGGGATTGACCGAGAGAACGAGGTCGATCACGTCTTCGATGTTGTGGGTGTCGAAATAATTTTTCACCGGGTCGTAGTTCGTCGGAGCTGCGATCACGACGAAGTCGGCGTTTCTGTAAGCGTCGGCTCCGTCGAGGGTTGCGGTGAGGTCGAGCTCTTTCTCGGCGAGATATTTCTCGATGTAGTCATCCTGAATCGGGGAGCGACGGGAGTTTATGAGGTCGACTTTCTCAGGCACGATGTCAACGGCCGTGACATGATTGTGCTGGGAGAGCAGCGTGGCAAGCGAGAGTCCTACGTAGCCTGTGCCGGCTACGGCGATGTTATATCTATCCATCTCTTTCAGAGTTTGAAATATTCTTTAAACCATTCGACCGTGCGCCCGATGCCTTCGCTGAGGTCGGTGTCGGGATGGAATCCTGTGACGGCGGCGAGCGCCGAGGAGTCGGCGTAGGTCTGATAGACGTCGCCGGCCTGCATGGGCATGTATTCTTTGCGGGCTGCCCGGCCTGTGGCGCGCTCGATACATTCGATGTAGTCCATCAGGCGGGTCGGATGCTGGTTGCCGATGTTGAAAATTCTGTAGGGTGCCGGAGAGGTGGCGGGGTCGGGATTCTTTTCGTCCCATTCCGGATTCCCTTCCGGGATTTTGGGAATGACGCGCACGATTCCTTCCACGATGTCATCGATGTAGGTGAAGTCGCGCAGCATGTCGCCATTGTTGAAAACTTTGATGGGACGGTCGTGAAGAATGGCGTCGATGAAGAGGAATGGCGACATGTCGGGACGTCCCCAGGGTCCGTAGACGGTGAAGAATCTCAGGCCGGTTGTAGGGAGGTTGAAGAGTTTCGAGTAGGCGTGGGCCATGAGTTCGTTGCTCTTCTTGGTGGCGGCGTAGATGCTCACGGGATGGGCGATGCCGTGGTGTTCGGAGAAGGGGACCTGTCCGTTGAGACCGTAGACGCTTGAGGAGGAGGCGTAGACGAGATGTTTGACGCCGTTATGGCGACATCCTTCGAGAATATTGATGAATCCGTCGACATTGCTTTCGACGTAGGCTTTCGGATTTTCAATCGAATAGCGGACGCCGGCCTGTCCGCCGAGGTTGACGACGGCATCGAAGCCTTCGTTGGCGAAGAGCATGGCGAGGGCGTCGGTGTCTTCGAGGTTCATGCGGATGAAACGATAGCGTCCGTCGGCGAGTGAGGAGGGGAAGAATTTGTACCAACGGAGGTCGGCGGCGCGCTCCGGGGTTTCGATTCCGCAGAGGCGCAGTCTTGCCAGCTTGAGGGATTGCTCGTAATAGTCGTTGACATTGTCAAGGCCAACAACGGAGTGGCCTTGCTCGAGAAGTTTCCTTACTGTCGCGCTGCCGATGAAGCCGGCGGCACCGGTGACCAATATTTTCATCAATTCTCTATTTTTTCTACGTCGTGGGGGTCTATCTTTACTGTGGCTCCTCCGAGAAGATCCAGCCCTACGGTGAGTGTGGTCGTTCCGTCGTTGTTGGCCATCACCGCCCCTTCGAGTCCTTTGAATTGTCCGCGGATGACGCGCACGTTGTCTTTTATGCGATAGGCCGTGGGCACGAATCCGACGGGCGTGTCGGTCTGGCCGAGCATGAAGCGGAGTCGGTCGATCTGCACGTCGGGAATCACGGCCGGCGGCCGGTTCAATCCCCCCGTGTCGACGGCGCGGTTAACCATAAACCGCAATATGTAGGGGAGCGTGACAACGCGACGCCGCTCTGCCTCCGAGACCCGGATGAATACGATTGAGCTGATCACAACCCTGTCGACCATCTTTTTGCGTCCGTTGGCCCATAGATGACGCTCCCGCTGGGTGGCTACGAATGATTCGTAGCCCTGCTCGGAGAGACGCTCGGCCACTTTCTTTTCGTGTCGCGGATTGACTATGGCAACGTACCAGCGGCGTTCGATTCCGTCGCTTCCGGGCATGCCTACGGCGCCGTCGGCGACAGCGGTCGCCGACGTAGATGTCGGTTGTTCGGATGTCTTAGCCATCTGTTTGTCGGATATGGCTTTAGCGATTCCGGACGGCCCGGAATCGGGCATACGTCAGGCTGCCCGCAGGAATAAACGTGACTCCTGCAGAGGACAAAGTTAACGCTTTTTTTGAAATATTCCAATTCCCGCGCAGTTTTGCGACCGGGTTTGGGATTGGCCGTGGAGCCGGATATTCTTTTTATTTCTTTTCAAGGGCCTGACGGATGGCGTTGACCCGGCCGTAGAGTGACCCGGGGATGCCGTAGACCGAGGAAAGATACTGTCCGGGCGTCTGATTGGCTTCCGCTCCCTGCATGGCGAGGTCGGAGTGGGCTGAGTCTATCAGGGTTTTGACCGTGTAATAGGTCTCTTGGGGCACGATGCGCCAGAGGTTGATGTTCTCCCCCTGTTTGTAGAGTCGGCAGAGATGGCCGACGACTGTGCTTGCGGAGAGGGCTCTCGCCGATGCGATTTCTTCTACTTCCATGCCGCCGTTGAAGAGGATTCCGCTGACTTCTTCACTAAGACCGGCCGGCAACGAGCCCGACTGATTGCGTGCATGTTTGAGGGCGAGCAGAATCGGACGGTAATATTTGGCGAGTTTGACGAGGCTCAGGCCTTCGATGCCGACAAGGTCGCGGAGTGCGGCCGGATTCTTGTCGGCGATGGCGTGAAGGGTGGCGTCGGAGAGCACCATATAGTCGGCTATCTGCTCGCTGTCGGCCAGTTTTCGGCGTTGAGCTTTCAGATTTTGCAGGATGCGGTCGTGAAGGGTCAGCTCGGGGTCGGCAGCCTTTGCGCGGCGTGTGCGCGACGGCTCTTTGTTTGTCTGTCGATCGGGACGAACGTACACGGCGAGTTCCACGGGGCGTTCCCGGCGCACTACTTTCAGTCCTGCTTCGGTCGGCCGAAGGTGGAAGTTGTCGTCGTAGGCAACTTCAATCAGTCCGAGTTGAATCATCTGGAGGATATAGGCGTGCCATTCCTGGGCCGACAGGTCGCGGCCTACGCCGTAGGTGGGAAGCCGGTCGTAGCCCTTGTCAAAGAGTTGTTTGCGGCCGGAGCCGCGAAGGATGTCGATAATGACGTTCATTCCTTCGGAACTTCCGGTCCGAAGGATGGCGCTGAGAGCTTTCTGGGCGAGAATGGTGGCGTCGAGTTTCGGACGCGGATTGCGACAGTTGTCGCAATTGCCGCAATCGTGGTCGAAATCTTCGCTGAAATAACTCATCAGGATTCGCCTCCGGCAGACGTTGGCCTCGGCGTAGCGCTGCATGAAATCAAGTTTACTTGAGTTGATCTCTGTCCGGCCCGATTCTTCGGCAAACGAACGTCGGGTGATGATGTCGGAATAGGAATAAAAGAGGATTGTCTCGGCGGGGAGTCCGTCGCGCCCGGCGCGGCCAATCTCCTGATAATAGCTCTCGATATTGCCGGGGATGTTGTTGTGGACAACCCATCGGACGTTGCTTTTGTCGATTCCCATTCCGAAAGCGACCGTGGCGCATATTGCCTGGAGCTTTCCGTTGACGAAATCACGTTGTACGCGATGGCGTTGTTCGGGAGTGAGGCCGGCGTGGTAACATCCTGTGCGGATTCCTGTTTCTTCGAGTTTCGCGGCCATTGCTTCAGTCTTTTTTCGGCTGAGGCAGTAAACGATTCCGCAGTCGTCGTGATATTTGTCGACGAGGCTCGCTATCGTTTTCAGGCGCTCGCGCTGGGACGCTCCCGTGACGACCTGCAGCGAGAGGTTGGGGCGGTCGAACGAGCCGATGTAGGAATAGGGGTCTTTGAGTCCGAGGGCCGCGGAGATGTCGTCGCGGGTGAGGCGGTCGGCGGTGGCTGTGAGGGCCATCACGGGCACATGGGGCCATTGCTGGCGAATGCGTTTGAGCTCGGTATAGACGGGGCGGAAGTCGTGGCCCCACTGGGAGATGCAATGGGCTTCGTCGATGGCCACGAAGGAGATGCGGATATTGTGGGAGATATGGTCGAGATCCGCAAGGAGACGCTCGGGGGAGATATAGAGCAATTTGAGTTGGCCTCGCGCGGCGGCTTCGTAGGCGGCCTGATTGTCGGCCTCGAGATTCATCGAGTTGACGGCGCGCGCCGGCAGTCCGTTGGCCCTGAGCGCTTCAACCTGGTCGTTCATCAGGGCGATGAGCGGGGATACAACTATGCAACAGCCTTCCGAGACGAGCGCGGGAAGCTGGAAGCAGAGGGATTTGCCGCCGCCCGTCGGCATCAACACGACGGCATCGCGCCCGGAGAGGATGGCGCCGACGGCCTCTTCCTGGCCGGGACGAAATTCGGAATATCCGTAATATTTGCGCAACGCCTCTTTTATGTCGGCGGCCGATGGGGGAAGTTGGAGAGATGGCATTATATGGGGGTTACGTCGGAAATGTCGACGAGGTGATTGATGATGGCGTAGATTACGAGGCCGGCGGAGGTGTGGATGTCGAGCTTGGCCGATATGTTTCGTCGGTGGGTGGCGACGGTATGGACCGAGATGCAGAGTTCGTCGGCGATCTCTTTGTTGACTTTTCCCCGCGCGATACATCTTACGATATCTTTTTCACGTTCGCTGAGTGAGGCCGGCGAAAAGGCGGGTTGCTCATCGGGACGGTCGGTTTCGGCCCGGGAGGGCATCCGGTTGGTTCGGTCGAGGCTCTGCTCCAGTTGCTCGACGAGGGGAATCAGAAGGCGACTTTCCACTTCGAAATGGGAAAGCATGTCGCGTTCGCAAATTATAATGTCGAGGAGCGCTCCGCTGAGCCGGGAGTTGTCTTTCTGCTTGTAATGGTAGATGAAGATGTCTTTGAGCTCGTTGAGTTTCTCGACCGTGTCCTGATGGCTTTCGGAGTAGGTGCTGATTTTGAAATCGTCGTGGGGATGACCTGCGAGAAGGTCGGAGACGTATGAGAAAATGACATCGTTTTCATGCTCCATGTGGCGACGGACTTCCTGGACGTAGTCGTCGTAGAAGCGCATCAGGAGCAGCGAGAGCTCGTTGGAGGAATAGTTGAGCGAGTCGATCAGATAATGGCGGATCTTGGGGAGCTCGACGTCGAGGAATGAGGTGTGAGCGCGTTTGAGATAGCCCATGAGGGATTCGAGACTGACTGTGGAAAGGTCGTATTCGTAGCCGGTCAGCAGGTTGCATACACATAGAAATGTCGGCATGTCAACGTCGTTTTCCTTGCATACGCTTCTGATGTCGTTATCGCCGAACCCGAAGGCTATGTTAAAGCGGCTGATGGCAGGGAGCAGCATGGCATTGTCGCGGATCATTTCACGCATGCGGGTCTCCGGAGTATATCCTTTTTTCTTTTCCGTAATCATGACTAAGCGGTCTGTAATCGTTTCCGGGTATTCAGTATGCAAAGTTAATCACTCTTTCCGGTAGCGGAAATATTTGGAGGGATTATTTTTCTTGCCGCCCGCGCGACGCGACATAATCTAAATAATCAAAATATGTTAAGACAAGGGTGGAAATGTGGTTAAAAATGACTAACTTCGCATTCCTAACCTGACAAGCGCATATCATGGCGGAAGACCTGAAGAAAGAAACGGCGAAGGGAGTGATCTGGAGCTCCATCGAAAAATTCGGTACGCAGGGAATCAATTTCCTTGTCAATATCATTCTTGCGCGTCTTCTTCTACCGGCAGACTTCGGTCTGATTGCGATGTGTACGGTCTTTCTGCAGATTTCCCAGACTATTATCGATTGCGGCTTCTCCAACGCGCTGATCCAACGCAAGGACCGGAATGAGACGGATTTCTCGACCGTGTTCTGGTTTAACCTCGGCCTGTCGTTTCTGCTTTATGGAATTTTGTTTGTGGCTGCGCCTTGGATTTCCGATTTCTATCATGCTCCGGAATTGACGGGGATTCTCAGGCTTTTGTGCGTGATTCTGATTCTGGGAGCAATTGGCTCGGTCCATCAGACGAGGCTCTATATCAATCTGCAGTTCAAACGGCTGGCAATTGTCTCGTCGGTAAGCTCGGTCGTGAGCGGTGGGGTGGCGATCTGGATGGCCTACGCCGGCCGCGGGGTCTGGTCGCTGGTCTGGATGTCGCTTATCAAGATTTTCCTTATTTCCGTGTTGCTGATTTTCGCGGCCCGATGGTGGCCGAAAAAGCCTTTCTCGATGCCGGCGTTCAGGCGGCTCTTCAGCTATTCGTCGCGCTTGCTGGGCGCCAACCTTATTCATCAGATTTTCTATAATCTTTATACGATCGTGATCGGAAAGTTCTATAGCCAGAGGCAACTCGGTTACTTCAACCGGGCCGAACTGTTCGCCCGCTTTCCGTCGCAGACGCTTTCGCTTGTGGTTGGGCGCGTGGCATTTCCCGTGCTGAGCCGTATGCAGGATGACAATGAGAGGTTGGCAAGGGCCTATTCGAAATATATCACATATTCTTCGGCGTTGATTTTTCCTGTGATGGCGGCTGTGGTCGGGCTTGCGGAACCGCTCGTGATATTCCTGCTCACCGACAAATGGCTTCCCATCGTGCCGCTGCTCCGAATTCTTTCGCTGGCTTGGGTGACCGACCATTTGTGCAATATCAACCTTAACATGCTCTATGTAAAGGGGCGGACTGATCTGGCGCTGCGAATCGAGATTCTTAAGAAAGGGGTGGCCACGCTTTTCCTTATCCTGACCATGAAACATGGGCTTGCGGCAATCTGCTGGGGATTCGCGGCCTATTCTCTTTTCTCGATTGCTGCCACGGCTTATTATTCACGTCCTCTTATCGGTCTGTCGATATGGCGCCAGATGCGCGACTATCTGCCCATTTTCCTTCTCGCTTCGATCGCGGGCGGGGGAGCGTGGCTGCTGACTATGGTCGTGCCCGGGGCGGGTTGGCAGCTGTTGACGGGTCTTCTTGTCGGCGCTGCTGCTTATCTCCTGATGATAAGATTCTTCGAGCGTCCGATCTGGGAGGAGGCCGTATCGTTGCTCCGCCGGAGAAATTGATCCGTGACTTATTTCGTGATTTTTGGCTAACTTTGCAGTGGCTTTTCAACTGTCACTCGCAATGAAAATCTCTGATTTCAAAGGTTATTTTCTGGCCGCACTGGCTGCGGCGGCCTACGGTACGAATCCGGCTTTTGCCGTGCCTCTTTACGAGGGGGGAATGAATCCGGTGTCCGTCCTTCTTTTCCGCTATCTGCTGGGGTTGCCGCTGCTTGCATTAATTATGCTGGCGAGAGGGGTTTCTTTTCGGATTGCTAAAGAGGATGTGGCTCCGACGGCTGTGCTCGGAATTCTGATGGCTTTCTCGTCGCTTTCATTGTTTGAAAGCTATAATTATATGAATTCGGGCATCGCGTCGACGCTTCTTTTTGTCTACCCGATTATGGTGGCGGTGCTGATGATATGTTTCTATCATGAGAAATTCAAGGTGTCGACGGCCGTGTGTCTGGCGGTGATGAGCGGTGGGCTTTTACTGTTGACCAAGCCGCAGGGCGACACTCGCCTCAGTGGGTTCGGATGTCTGCTCGTGATGGTTTCGGCCCTCACTTATGCGCTCTATATTATCTTTGTCAATGTGTCGGAGAGGATTAAGCTTATTCCCACGACGAAGCTGCTCTTTTATGTGCTTGCATGGGGATGCGGCGTTTATCTGGTGATGATTCTTTCCGGGAAAAGTCTGACACTCCCCGCCGACAAATTGGGTTGGCTGAATCTCGGGGCTCTGGCGATTGTGCCGACCGTGGTCTCGCTTGCCTGCACGACGCGGGCAATCCAGCTTATCGGGTCTACGCCGACGGCTATTCTCGGAGCGCTCGAACCGGTCACGGCCGTGCTGCTGAGTGTGGTCGTGCTTAATCAGCATATTTCTTCGCGGGAAATTTCGGGGGCGCTCTTTATTGTGTTGGCCACGACAATTGTTGTGGCCGATAAGAAGGTCGACAAGGCGTTGCTCCATGTTCGCAAGATGTTTCCACGTCATAAAACAGGCAAATAGTTGCAGCGTGAATATGAACACTAATGAATTGAAATTGAGAAAAGAGAGGGTGATAGGATTCGTGTGGCAACACGTGCTGCTGTTGCTTTCAATGTTTTTCATGACATTCGGAGTGGCTTTGTGCGTGCGTTCCAATCTCGGGAGCGGGGTGATTTCATCTATTCCGATGGCCTTCAGTCTTGCCGGGGAGGCGGGGCTCGCTCCGGGTCTGACAATCGGAGGCTACACCAATATTATGAATGTAATTTTGGTCGCGGCTCAGATAGCCGTGCTCAGGCGGCGGTTTGACCCGATTCAGCTTTTCCAACTTTTGATTGGTTTCGTGTTCGGATGTCTGCTGGATGTAAATATGTGGCTCACTTCTTATTTCTCTTCCTACGAGACGCTTCCGGCGCAGATAATCGCCCAGTTGGCGGGCGCGACGGTGTTGGGATGTGCGGTGGCAATTGAAATCCGGTGCGGGTCGGTGACGATGCCCGGAGAGGGGATTCAGGTTGCAATCGCGCGTGTCACGGGGCGTCCGTTTCCGATTGTGAAAATATGTGTCGACACGACCCTGGTGATTCTTGCCGTGATCTCCGGATTCTGTTTCTTCGGATCTTGGCCGTGGACCGTGGTCGGGCCGGGCACGCTCTTCGCGATGTTCTATGTGGGTTATGTCGTGAAGCTCGTCAACCCCCATCTGGGTTGGTTTGACAGGCTGCTTAAGTATCGTCCGGGATTCAGACGATATCTATACGGACTGGCACGATTTATTTATCCTAAGACCCCAACCCGCAAGAAATGTTAATGCCAGGGTCGCAGAGATGCCACAGATTCAGCCTTGCAGTGTGAAGGAGCTTAGCGGGCTAAGCGACTGAACCAAAAGACTGAAGATGGGGTATCTCTGCGAGACGGAAGTAATTTAAAGTTCCATCAAGAAAATTACCTTTTTCCGGCATCTTTTCGGTGAATTTTGCCACTCTCTCCGGTCACAATGCTCGCATTGCTCCCTATGAGATTGACAAAATTCCCTCGAAAATATGCCGCCCTGGCATTAACATTTCTTGTTGGTTGGGGTCTAAGAGAGGGCTGAGGGATTGGAGCTTTGGGATTTGGACGGAGCGGATTTCGCGTGATTTTTTCGCTCGGATTCCCATGCAATAGTTATCTTTGCATCGCTATTCTCAACTGAACATCTGATATGAAATTTTCTGACTTTAAGGGGTTGAAAAGTGAACTCGCGAGCTATTTCGATCTTTCGGGCGATCTGATTCCGCAGGCCGATGCAGAAGTCGCCATCCGTGAGGGGGTATCATTCCGCGGAACGAATATCCTGATCCTGATAATCGCCATCTTCATTGCGTCGCTGGGCCTGAACACGAATTCTACGGCCGTGATTATCGGCGCGATGCTCATATCGCCTCTTATGGGGCCAATCATCGGGCTCGGACTGGCTGTCGGGATTCAGGATTTTGACTTGATGAAGCGGTCGTTCCGCAATCTGATGATGGCCACGCTCTTCAGCGTTGCGACTTCCACAGTCTATTTCCTTATTTCTCCTGTGAGCGAGGGACATAGTGAGTTGCTGGCCCGGACTTCGCCTACTATCTACGATGTGTTTATCGGATTTTTCGGCGGTGCGGCGGGCATTCTTGCGATAGGGAGCAAGGTGAAAGGCAACGTGATTCCCGGAGTGGCGATCGCTACGGCCCTGATGCCGCCGCTTTGTACGGTAGGATACGGTCTGGCTACTTTCCAGATGCATTATTTCTTCGGTGCACTTTTCCTATTCTTTATCAATTCGGTTTTCATTGCATGCGCCACGACAGTAGGGGTGAGGCTGATGAAATACAAGGTGAAGGATTTCTCGAATCCGGCAAGGGCAAAGCGCGTGAGACGAATCGTGTCGACAATTGCAATCCTGACGATGATTCCGGCGGCTTATCTGACTTTCAGGATGTACAGGCAATCATCGTTTAATATCAACTGTGAGAAATTCGTGAGCCAACAGTTTAATTTCCCTAATACACAGGTGCTTCATTCTACGGCCACGATGGATGGCGATAACAAGACGCTGACCGTCTCGCTGGTTGGAAAGATATTGCCGCAGGATTCTCTGACGCTTGCGCTCACCGACAAACTCTCCGAATATCATCTTGCCGGCACGCATCTCCGAATCATTCAGGGCGACAACCCGAATGTGGATTTTGATGCTACGTCGGTGACATCCTCAATGTTGAGGGATATGTACCAAGTGACACAAAACACGATCAATTCACAGCGCGAGACGATAGATTCATTGCGGAATGCCAACGCGGCGAGTGCGCGGAACGATACGATCGGAGCCACGATATCTCCCGAAATCAAAGTATTGTTCCCGGAAGTTGCGGATATTGCGGTGACGCGGGCGATAGTTAGCAGCGTGGCGACCTCACGCCTTGACACGATGAACATCGTGCTTGTCCGCTATCAAAGGCCGATGACGGCAGCCTCCACGGAGAAATTCCGCAAATATCTCGAGGCCCGATTAGGAGTGCAAACGCTTACCATAGTGTCCTCCGACAAGCTCCGCGCAAAATAACCGCTTTCCGCCGAGCACCCCCCCCCCGGCCAACATAGCCCGGGGGCAATATCAACATCAATAAGCCTACATCATACATTGCCGCAGCAACAATAAAAGACACAAGTAAATTCACCCTCGGAGGGCGACAGACTCTGTGGCCATATTCATCGCTTAAATAAAAAATTGCTCTATAAGAAAGTATAGAGCAATTTTTTTATTTACCATTTTCAAGAGTTGGTATATATGAACAAGGAACATAAATTTCTAACGAGATGAAAAAAGTTTTATCAACTCTGAGCGCAGCTCTTATAGCAGCAAACGCATTTGCCATAGATCCTTCCGACTCACGGATGGATTATGGAGATAATGGCATGACCATTCCTACACCATTATTATTAATTGGACTACTTATTGCTACTATCGGTTGCTTTTGGATGGGAAATTTCAAACACAAGGATGGCAAAAGAGAGGCACCAGGAATGATATGATTAGGCATTCTTGGAGTAATCGGTGTCATTTTTATACTTGGAAATATATCATAATTAAGCTAAAACGGTAACAATGAGAGGATCAAAGTAAAAAACAGCCATTGTTTACGCTTGTTTGACAAATTCTTTGTAACTTTGCATCTGCCGTATGCCCATTATTGAGCATATTGCAGACATATCGAAGATGAGCGTCAAACACTCGGTTATCTGATACTGAAAATCTGGACAATTTTCAATCTACGCAGATAGCAAGCAATGGCGCTCACGCTGAAGTGTATATCCCAGTTCTCATGAACTGTCATATATGCCAAAAGCGTGAGCTTTTTACTTGTTACTCGTAGATGGCAGTCCAGAGCCTCAGTATGGTAGCATAGTAATGAAGTTCACGCTTCTTTTTGTTGCATCATTGTTAACCTAAGATTGACTCACCTAATAAAATAGATTCGCATGGCCGGATTAAAAATATGTGTTTTATGCTTGTTGTCTTTGTCCCTTATCTCATGCATTAGGAATTCGGAAGAGATATATAGCGAAATGAAGTCCGGATTGGTGCTGATAAAAGTGGAACGATACCAGGTATTGACTTTCCCAAACGGAGAGAAAATGTATTTCACGGGGCTGGAGAGTGATGGATCATTGGCAAACGTCACCTCCAGTGCAGATTCCATTATATCATCTACCGCTTATGGTTCAGGATTCTTCGTGTCTGACAAGGGAGAAATAGTAACGGCCCATCATGTGATAACCTCCAAAACAAATGAGGAGGAAGTCAGGAATGTGATAAGGGCAGCGATCGATTACGGAAAGAGTGCGCTTAACGATGAGTATAATCAAATGTCGGAGTTGCTTTGGCAGTTGAACATTCGACAGGAGGAACTGTATGATGGACTCTATTCATATAATTGGGAAGATGACTGGGAAAATCAACTTTTCATTTCGGCTTTAGAAGAACAGATGGAAGAGCATAGACAACGCTATAGAGACCTGGCGGCAATTGACCCTGCTCGCTTTGACGTGTCGGGGGTGACTGTGGTTAGTGTGGCATATAATGATACTCATATCACCAATGATTCTGACTTCACGCCATGTGTCGTAACTAAGGAGGATGAAGAGAACGATCTTGCCGTGCTCCAATTAAAAGATAAGGCTACTCCACTTGGGAAATATGTCTTCCCCATACCATCAAAAGATCCTCTTGAAAACTATTCGTTCTATGAAGACATCATTAAGCGGATTCAAAAAGATAAGAATGAGCAGTTGTATCTTCTCGGTTTCAATCTCGGCCCTTCCTTGGCTCTCACCTCCGAAGGTCTGATGGCTCAGATAAATCAAGGAAATATAAGTCAGAAGCAGCCTTCGCGCCTGATGTATTCGATACCGGCACTTCCGGGAAGCAGTGGAGCGCCTGTTGTGAATTCGAGAGGTGAGCTTGTCGCGGTAAATAATGCTGGCCTGAGCAATACCCAAAGTTTCAACTATGGTGTCAGAATCAACAAACTGCATAACCTGCTTGATCAGAAATAATCAGGTGTTATGCAGATGAGAGTTTTATAGTATTATACATGAAAGGAATAATTGGTCTTTAGATGAAGATTGAAATGAAGTATATTGTAATTTGGTTCTTATTGATCCCCTTTATGGTAGGATGTACAGTCAAGAATGATGATAAAGCTAAAGAGAATGGTGCTCCGGAGATTACTGAGATCGAGAGTAATGATAATTCAATAAAGACCAGAATTATAACTGAAGAGGTATTTCTTAGAGCCATGCAGGATTTCAAAGCCAATCGAATTAGCGGAGATTCTGTTAGAAAGATTCTGAGGGACTCCATCAGTACTACCTTTCTAAAAGGGTGGATTCAAGAGAACCAAAATGATACCACAGGTGCTATTCAATCAGTAGTAGGCTATCTTTATGCCAATGGCAAAGGTTGCGAAAAGGATTGGAAGAAGAGTTTCCATCTCTTTCAACAAGGAGCGGAAAAGGGGATTCCTTTCGCCATGAATGGGCTTGGAATTCAATATAACTTGGGTATAGGTGTTGAGAAGAATCCGAGCAAGGCTGTGGAATGGTATGCGAAAGCTGCCGAACAAGGTGATGCAGTAGCTCAGCGGAATCTCGCCACCTGTTACTACAGGGGAGAAGGAGTTGAGAAGAATCTGAGCAAGGCAGTGGAATGGTATGCGAAAGCTGCCGGACAAGGTAATGCAATCGCTCAGTTTAATCTCGCCATCTGTTATTACAATGGAGAAGGAGTCGAGAAGGATCTGAGCAAGGCAGTGGAATGGTATACGAAAGCTGCCGAGCAAGGTGAATCAAACGCTCAGTTTAATCTCGCCATCTGTTATTACAATGGAAAGGGAGTTGAGAAGAATCTGAGCAAGGCAGTGGAATGGTATACGAAAGCTGCCAATCAGGGATTAGCAGTAGCTCAGCGGAATCTTGCATATTGTTACTTTAATGGCTACGGTACTGAAACGGATTTTTACAAGGCCCTTGAATGGTACACTAAAGCTGCGGACCATGGTTATATAGATGCAAAAAAGAACATAGCTGAGATTTGTCTCAACAAAATTACTACCAAGAAGAACGTTGAGCGTGGGCTTAAAACAATTCGTGAATTGGCTCTTGACAGCTGTTATTCGGATAGTCAGTATAAGTTGGGGTTAATGTATGAGATGGGACAACATTTAGCTCGGGATGATAGCAAGGCTTTTGAATTATACAAGTCCTCAGCATCACAGCATTATAGCCCGGCTGAATATCGGTTGGGTATATTCTATTATGAGGGTATTGGTGTGAAGCAGGACAAACGAATCGGTCTATTGTGGATCCGCAATGCGGCTGATGACGGTAATGAGGATGCTAAAAATTTTCTAAAAGGCATAAAAGATCCATCCTCTCAAAATAAACCTAAGATGTCATTATGGTAATGATTTTGTAATCAAATTAAAAAATGAGAATCAGTAAACTACTTCATATTATTGTTATTGGATTCCTCTCTCTAATCCTTATGTCGTGTGAGCAATTGGGAATAGAGGAAAAGACAGTTAAGGGGGAATGGCAGTCGATGCCCTATGCTGACGAGTATATCAAATTATTTTTAGCTAACGATGTAATGACGCAAACGACGTATAGTACTGATGGAACGGAAATCAACACTATCGCAGGAACATGGAAATTGCATAAAGATACATTGAATCTTTACAAGCAGGACATTGAATCGGGTGGAAAAGGAAGGTTCGTGATAGAGCAGATGTCGATGAATACCCTCACATTAAGGAATCTGAAAAATAACGATACCTGGATAATGTATAGAGTCTATCCTCCCGATGCAAACAATTACGATACTCGGCTTATGCATGTATTTAATTTAAAAAAAGGCTTTCTGTGGTATTGCTGGCAGATCTTTGGGGCTAGCCTTTGTATGGTTATAGCAGGCCTTATTATAGGCAGTATCATACAATTATTAAGTAAGGCATATGCTTTTGCAAAGCCAATTGTAGAGAAGATTAAGAAAAAGAATAAGAATAAGTAATAGGCTGTGGAATGATAGTATTTGATTGAATGATGCGACAGACTTTCGCTATAGTGGCCAACTCATTATTATGGATAGGTCGCAAGACCGGATTGACTTACAATGAAGTCAATATCGTGTTTTACTATCTTCTGATTCCATTTTCGTGGACGATTATGTTGGATTGTTTGATACATAAACCTTACTCAACGGCAGCTTTGTTGTTTACATGGTTGGGAATTTTCATTGCCACCCGACACACCTTTCGAGAGTGGTGTGATTGGGCTTTTCAAGATTCGGTTGATTTTCTAAATTGGTTCAATCGTTGGGGAGGTAATTATGTATTAAACTCAGTAATAATTTGTGTCTTAGGTCCGTTAGTGGTGTACGGAGTTTTAATATACCTCCTCATATCACGAACTTGATTTTTAAGTTTTACTTATGTATCAATGAAATTGGCAGAAATACATCGCTGTTTTTTAACGCAGATAGTAGTTGCCGTGGTGTTCCTTGTCGGATTCCACGGTTTCGGCCATTCTATGAACTTCCATAAGCCGGAAGCTAAAAAGGAGATTATTTCTCATCGGGACAGTCTCATTATTGAAATGGTTGAGTTTGTTCAACCTGACTATAAACTGACGAAAGAGGCTCGGAAACATATTGAAAGCAGAATTAAGAGTTTTCCTACGAAGATAATCCGTCGCGATACTGTAAGTCATTTCTTAAACACTGCCTACGCCTTATCTTATTACGAGTTTGTAAAACACGATTTTAAGAAAGCAAAGAAATTTAGTGAACAATTCGCGGAGTCGTCTATGCCTCCCGGATTCTTCTCTTACTTTTTCAACTATTCCTCAATCGGACTGAATGCTTCAACCTCTCTGACTGAAAAGGGAAAGTTAAAGACTAAGAAGGATAAAAACAGTTGGTATACACCGATTAAGTTCGAGTGGTCAGATTCCCTGAAATGGGATTTCAAACGGTCTTTTGTCGATTTCTTGGATTCCTTCCTTGATGATATGCCGACGGATTGTGCTCTTACAACCTATCGAGAATTGTTGACGGCTTATCATAAGGGCGGTGGTCGTCTTGAACTGTTGAATGGATATTCCCGAAGAGGCTTCATTCAGCGCTGTGTGGATGCTGACAGGAAGGATATTCTTGACATAATTTATAGACTATGGGACGTCTGCTTTGAGGATTTTTACAAAAACGGGAATGGGTATTTGGAATACAAGAACCCTACGCTCAAAGTTGATAGTCTTGCGGTAGCCAAAACTTATAACGAAATATTATCATTTGATGTTAATGTCAATAAGCATCAGATAGACTCAATAATCTCAATCGGGACCGAAGTAGATCTGACACCTCGCATTATGCGATTGGTGAATTTATACTTTAGTCAATCGAGATTCCAAGAGTTAGTGGATGCGTGTGAAAGACTTTCCCCGAAGGTGTCCGGAAAGAGCCTTAATACGTTGCATAACTATTGGGCGTTGGGACTTTCAAATCTTGGCAGATATGAGGAAGCGATACGTCACTATGACTTTGCCATAACGTATTCAACTGACGAACGCGCGATTTCATCAATGCGACTTAATAAGGCTTGTACATTAGGAGAAATGGGACGAACAGAAGATGCGGTAGAAATCTTCATGAAGGAGAAAGATATACTATGCACTCCTTTTGAAAAGTTCGTATGGCACGACAATCTGGGCTACATATATAGTTTTTCCGATTCTTCAACTGCATTGTATTATTATGATTCTGCTGAAAGATACTTGGATTCCGGCTCAATGGATTTAGAACGAAAAATCAGACACTTTTGTCGGAAGGCTAAGGTTCTGACACATAATTCTTATCTACAAAGAGTCTCCATTGAAAAAGCAATGAATTATACGCGTCAATATGGTTGTTCTGATGTAGGCAAGGGTATGGCTTATTCTGAATTAGCTGCCTTTACTTCTTCAACCTTTGATTATAAGGAGGCCGATAGACTTTTTCGGACTGCCCATCAATACTATCAGAAACTTGCAGCTGCCGATCTCCGAAAGATTAGTTTTAATCGTCAGTTTGCTTCAAATTTGTATTTGCTTGACCAAAGGGATGAGTCGTTACAATTACTTGACCGGCAATTGGAGATTGTGAGACAGTCTTATGGGACGTATCATGGGGAATATTCCAAAATCCTATGTAGTATTATTCAATTGGCTTGCCCACAATCAACTACAGAAGTGGATATTGAAAACCTCTATAAGGAATTTTCAATCTTAGCAGAGGCACCCGAACATGCCCGGGATGCTTATGAGATGGCAAAGACAGAAATAGCCTATTTGATGCACTCTGATAAATGGCAAGATGCACTACATACTGCCGACGATGCTCTTAGTTGGCCATTGAATCCACTGCGGAAACTAAGCATCATACAACAGTCTGAAGCCATCGCTCGTGATAATCTTAATCAGGAAGAGTATATCAATCGAATGAATGAACTGATTCCTATTGTGAAGGTTGCTATGATTGGCGGGTTGTTAACACTCTCCGGGGGTGAAGAACGAGCATTAAGTATCCCCCTATCAAATATGATAGACGGAGCATTGTCTAAAGAGGCTTATGAGATTGCACTTCAGCTAGGTCTGTTCCGCAAAGGCCTATTATACACAAAAAAGAAAACGATTGAAAGAAAACTCGCTATTAAGAGGTCGTCAAAGAAAGTTGTCAACCAACTCCAACATGTCAGACAAGAATTAAACAATGCTGTAGCATTCAACGATTCCGTTCATATTCCTGAGTTGACTGCCAATGTTTTCAGATTGGAACGCGAACTTGGAAATAGATTGTCTTCGGAGAAGAAACTTTACTCTGAACTTGATCGAACATTGGCACAAGTGGCACAACGATTATCTTATAAAGATTTTGCTGTTGAGTTTGTGAAATATTCGGTAGGTAAAAGCATCAGCTATGGTGCTTTCCTGATTGACAGGAATGGAATGAAAGAATTTGTGCGGATTGGGACGGAGGAGGATATTCTCTCTAATCCGAGAATTGTCTGGAGGTGGTTGCCGGATTACATTGACGGTTATGAAAACCTATATTTCTGTCCTGATGGCGTGTTGAATAGATTGGGGGTGGAATATTTATGTCCGAATGGCTTACCCTACTATAAGCAAATTAAATTCCATAGAGTTTTTCATCTTTCAGAGATAGATAGGGGCGCATGCGAGATCGGAAATAATGTAGTTGTGGTGGGTGTATCTGACCATAATTCACCTATAAATGACGGAGATCCGGCAGACAGAGGGAATTGGACTGACCTTCCAAATGTTGAGTATGAAATAGAGTTGATAAGTAAAAATATAAATCGCGATAAGCTTACCATTCTTTTGAATAATCAAGCAACCGAACGGAATGTATCGGGACTATCCGGAGATGAAGTCTCAACTTTACATTTCTCCTCGCATGGCTTTTATCGGAATTATGAAACACTTTCTCAGGCTGCTTTAGATTCATCAAATGAAGATTACCATGTCGCACGACGGTTCTTATCAGGAGGTTTGACAGAAGTCGGCGGGATAGTCCTTAGACAAGGTAATATCTCGTGGCAAAGTCCTTATATTCTTGATGAGAATGATGATTTATTGACAGCTGAAGAAATTGAACTCTTATCATTCCCGAAACTCAATCTTACGGTACTTTCAACATGTGAAAGCGGTTTGGGAGAAATTGATAACGAAGGTGTCTGGGGTTTGCAACGTGCATTCCGTATCGCCGGGACTAAGAATCTCATTTGCACACTTACAAAAGTGGATGACTATTGGACCGCCCAGTTTATGGATGCTTTTTACGAAAAAGCAGCTCATGGTAATAATATTTATGATTCGTTTCAGAGTGCCCAGCAGTGGATCAGACGTGAGCAGCCGGACAAGCCTGAGATATGGTCGTCTTTTATACTAATCGAATAATGTAGATGCAATAATATGGCAGAAACATACGAAGAAATCGTGCAGAAATGGTACATGAGGTTGCGGGGCAACTTCACGGACATTCTCATGGATAAATATAAGAAAACCAACATGCGCCTTGCCGATGCGGAAAATATCTATCAAGATGTTTTCATTGCAATTCATCAGAATATTGAAGAAGGACGGATTGGCACAAATTGGGACTGGAGCAATTATATAATTCGTATCGGTCTTAATATGGCAAGTAAGAAATACCGGATGATAGGAAGGCATGATTCCTTAGATGAAGCTAATCCGGAGGATGGTGATAAACTATCGGCAAGGGCCCAAAAGATTAATGATCTACTTAAAGAGTTACCCTCACAGGACGGTGAGCCCGAGCTATATAATGATCCGGAGGCACAAGCTTTATTGGGTGATGAACTGGATCATACGCCGGAACCCTGTGCTTCAATCATTCGTAAGACATATTTGAGCGGAATGTCAGATGCCGAGATTGCCGAAGAAGTTGCTCCATATCGAGATAATGGCAAATCACTCGCGGATAATGCCAAGGCGATCAAGGCTCGAAGATGGCTCTGTATGCGTGACTTGATCTATAGGGTCAAACTCGCTCTTTATAATGCCGGTATTATAGCTGAAAAACCTGAAAAGAAGAAACGAAATGGAAAATAACATAGAACTTTTTGAGCGATATATTAATGATGACCTAAGTATTGAGGAGAAGTTGTCTTTCGATGATAAATTACGCTCTGATAAAAGTTTTGCAACTGACTTTCGTGTGTATCTTTTTACACTAAGGGGGATATGTCAGGAGGCCGAACAGGAGAATATCGAGTTCGGTCATGCTATGAAGAATATCTCCAAGGACGAGCTCCTGAGCATTATAGGGCGGAGTTCGAAACCTCGTGTTTTTCGCCTGAGTCATCTCCGCGAGAGAATGGCATGGGGCGCTTCTATTGCTGCGATTCTTATTCTGGGAATATTCTCCGTTTACAATGTCCGTCAGGCAGGTCTGAACCAACTTGACAATACGATCGTAGCTTATAACTATATCCCGGATTCAACCCGAGGTTGGGAGTCAATAACTTCGGATGATATTCCAACCCTTGAACGAGCTTACAAAATGGCCCCGTCAGATGACATACAAGCTCAAGAAGATGCCGGAATGCGTCTCGCAATGGCTTACTTGAAGATCCATGACCGAAAAAAAGCTAAAGAGATGTTGATAGCGATGTCAATTCGCTTTGCTGATGATGAAGAATTTGTTGCTCAATGCCAGAAGATACTAAACCAGTTGAAATAATGATTAAACGCCTTATAGTGACCTTTCTGTTGTCAGTCTCAGTTTTGACGGGGTTGGCAACTAATCGCGCGTTGCTTGTTGGCATCGGCAAATACGACCGGATGAAAACAGGCTGGAATGTCTTACATGGTGATAATGATGTGGCGTTACTCCGACCCTTGCTTAAGAAGAGAGGATTTGGCGATATTACTACTTTGATAAATGAACAGGCAACAAAAGCAAGAATTGTAGAAGCTCTGATTCAGCTTGCAGAAAGAAGTCAAGAGGGGGATAGGGTGTA
The DNA here is from genome assembly GCA_947176755.1 of uncultured Porphyromonadaceae bacterium. GTDB lineage: Bacteria > Bacteroidota > Bacteroidia > Bacteroidales > Muribaculaceae > Lepagella. The sequence continues at coordinate 8,016 of CAMWRW010000001.1, read as the reverse complement.
TTTCCATTTTTCAGGGCATGGGCAACCAATTCGTGATGATAATCATGATGAGGGGGCATTGAAAAAATATGATGAGTCGATTATTCCTTACGATGCGTGCCGAGACAGTCGTAAAATGAATGGTACTTACTCGGGTCAATATCATCTGATTGATGATGAGTTGTGTCCGTTGCTTGATGCCATTAAGCGAAAGTTGGGAAATGATGGTGAGCTTTTTGTCGCCGTAGATGCTTGTTACAGCAAGGGTATTCAGAAGGATGAAATGACCGATATTGATCCCGAACTTATCAGATATGTTCGTGGAACTAATTATGCTTTTACTCCTCCGGGGCGAATAACCGTCAAGTCGCCAAAAGAATTTACTAAAGGAGCAATTCTCACAGTTGTTACAGCATGTCAGGAAAACGAACGCAACATTGAGTACAAAGCTCCAAGCGGAAAAATATATGGCTCTCTTTCGTATTATATCTCAATTCTTCTTAAAAGCAATGCCGACTTTAGCCAATGGCGAAAATGCTTTAGCGAAAAGTCCTATATGAATCGCGGCATTTTCCAAAGCTTTCAGCACCCTTCTATTGAGATTTTCCCATAGAACTGTTTACCATTCCATCTTGCGTGGTATTTCTTTGTAACTTAGAATATACAAGTATGGAAAATCTTAAACTAAATTTTGATATAGAGGTACAAGGTGACCCACAGACTTATATAGTGGAGGTGCCTTATCAAGATGGTATAGTCGCGACGAGTGAATTTTGTCCGACTGAATTATTATCAGGTTCCGTTGACCTTATGGCTGCCATAAGGGGAGAAACTCTTGATAAGTTTATGGCTGACTGTCGTATGCAACTCCTCGCTATGTCTAAAATAAAGGAAGCCGATACTGCTCTTGACCGACATATAGGTGGACTGATGGCCGTTGTCATGGATCATCTCAGCCGACGGAAGAATATCATATTCGGAGACCTTCTGATATATGTGGATTGTTTCAGTCTGCTTCTTAAGGCTGAAGGCTTCAACACGGAGGATATTCAGTCGATGTATCCACGAATTATACGGACTATTCTGGAGCTATATCCAAGTTGCATTACACAAGTCCCTAATCGATACAAAGATCTATCCAATATAAGAACAACGGGGGATTAACTTTCTGATGTTCGTTTTGCGGGATTTTACCTTTTCAAAATTCAGGTATTGATATTTACAACCATTAATACAAATAATAAATTTTTATGGGACTTTTCAGAAAAAAGAAAAAGACTGTGACCGTAGAAGAGACAGTCACTATGACATCATCAACAAAGACCTCAGAGGTAAAAAATGAAGAAGGCTTCGCCCAAGTAGCTCCTAAGAATATCGGGAAACTCGATATGGTAATAGCGTTTGACACGACCGGGTCAATGGCGCAATATATTGGTGCTGTGCGCAAAGAGGTGTCTGAACTGATACCACAACTCTTCAAAGACAATGAAGACCTACGATTGGGTATCGTCGCTTTCGGTGATTATTGCGATATGAATAATGCGCAGGATTTCGGTGATGCATACCAGTGTATAAATCCGACTGACAATGAGAACGATCTTATCAAGTTTGTGCGCAATTCCAGGGACACTTCCGGCGGTGACTGGCCGGAGTTTTACGAGCTTGTCATCAAGAAAATAGTGGAAGAGACTCAGTGGCGTGAGGGGTCAACTCGTTCTATACTTCTTATTGCTGATGCAGTGCCCCATGAAGTTGGTTATTCATACAGAGATATCATCAACGGAAGCCAGATTGACTGGCGAATTGAGGCAAGGAAAGCGGCTTACAATAAGATAAAAATTGACACAGTGACAATCACTGATGCTCCTTGGTTCAAAGAATTGTCACTTATGACGAATGGTGTCAGTGTGCCGTTTCACACCGGCTACAAGACTGCCGAACTCCTCAGAGCATCGGTAATGTCAAGGGGATCTATGAAGGCTCGTCGTAATTTTGATGTCTTGATGGATGCCTGTGACGATGATGAAATGAAAGAGGTCTATGCCTCGTATAAGAAGGAACGCGATAATTTCGATTTCTAAACTATGAAAATCCCCGGTCTCAGCTTCTCTTGGAAACGCGCTCTCGGCGTTTCCAAGATGAAGCGGGATTTCGCAAAAGCCACCGGAATCCCTACAACACGCAACGGCATTGAGAGAAAAATCGGCAACGCAATAATTAACTCTATATTTGGCAAAAAGAAATGAAATACGATGTATTCGCGTGCAAGCATAAAGCGCAAGTCGGCCAAAGGTCGAAGCGCGATGGCGAAGCCTTTATGACTTGTCGCAAACTCAAATCTCTGGTGTCTATTCTTGTCACCACTCTTATCTGCTCAATTCATATATATGCTCAGCCTCAGAGCGCAAAGCAGTCTTACAACTTTACCCGCGCAATGGAGGAGGCCCAAAAGGGCAATAAGTCTGAGGCAATGGATTTTCTCTCAAAAGAGATTACAGAAAATCCGGGTAACGGTTATGCCCACATGACAATCGCTATTCTACAGGCTGAGGCAGAAGACTACGGGGATGCTATGAAGTCTGTAAATATGGCAATCAAGAAATTGCCTAAAAAGGACAAAGAGTATGTAGCTCGCGCATTTGCCTCGCGCGCACACCTTTATACCATTGCCGGGGATACTGTCCAGGCGCTCAATGACTTCAATCAGGCTATAAAAATCAATCCTGATGATTCTGATATTCTTGAAATCTACGGTCAGTTATTGTATGAAATGGAGAGATACTCTGATGCCAATGATATTTATAAGCGTATGGTCACTGTAAATCCTACGAGCGAGACGGGATATATGGGGCTTGGTCGCAATGCATACGCTTCTGGCAATTACGATGAAGCGATCCGGCAATATAACATTGTTATCAAGATGTATGATGACTATTCTTCAGGCTATTCCTTCAGAGCGGAGAGTTATCTCAAGCAGGGTAAGTACCTTGACGCAGTTGATGACATTATGAAATCATTGTCAATCGACAATGATGCCAAAGCTCATCATTATCTGTTTGAATTTCCTGACAATCAGTTGACGCTCGTTATTACTAAACTGAGAGGAATGTCGGTAAAGAATCCTCATGATGCCGGATGGCAATACTATATCGCTCAATTGTATCAGAGCAAAAAGAAATATAACGAGGCGATTGAAGCCGCCCGTAAAGCATTTGACATTGACGCCCATCCTGTATTTCTTGAAATGATTGCGGACTGCCATCAGGAACTCGGAGAATATACTCAGGCATTTGATGCCATTACACAGGCTCAACAGATGAGGCCCGACGACCTTGACCTTATTTCTTCTAAAGCCGATATACTTGGAGAGTCCGGAGATATTGAAGGTGCAATTTACGAATGGACAAGATACATCGACAAGACACCTGATTTATTCTATGGTTACTATCGCAGAGGCTTCTTTGAGGATAATTCCGGACAGACCGATAAAGCGTTAGAAGACTACGATATGGCGATAATGCTTAATCCTGATAATGCTTATTCCTATCTGGGGAAAGGAGATATGCTGATGCGCAAAGGGAAGACTAACGAAGCGATGGCAGCCTATCGAAAAGTTATTGAGCTTGATACGGTGCCAAATAATTCATCATGCGCTATGTACGCTTTTCTTGCCTTGGACGAGAAAGACAAAGCTGTGGACTTCATGGAAAGAGTAATCGCTAATGATTCCACAGATTGCGGGAACTACTATGATGGAGCATGTTTCTATTCTCGACTTGGAGACCTTGATGCATCACTGGCTTACCTACGTACCGCGTTTGAAAAAGGATTCCGAAGATTCCACCATGTTATGTCAGATGATGATCTGGAAGCGTTGCGTGCAACAGATGGCTTTAAAACTCTCATGGATGAATACATCGCTATTAAAGAACAGGAAAACGTTATCGAGCCAGAACAAGGTCAGATGAGTGAACGGGTAGAGATACCCTTCACTCCCGATGGTGGTTGTGTATCTGTAAAATGCTCTATCAATGAACTCCCCCTTAGTTTCATTTTTGATACGGGCGCAAGCATAGTCTCTCTATCTCAGGTCGAAGCCAACTTCATGCTGAAGAATGGCTATCTGAAACGAGAAGACTTTGTTGGCTCAGGTAGGTTCGTAGATGCCAATGGAGATATTTCCGAGGGAACAATCGTAAACCTTAGAGATGTGGATTTCGGAGGGTTAAAACTTAGTAATGTCAGAGCCTCTGTTGTCCGGAATCAGAAAGCTCCTCTTCTGCTTGGTCAGTCAGTTCTCGGGCGACTCGGTTCTATAGAGATAGATAATCCCGGTAAAAAACTAATCATCACCCATTCAAAATAGATATCATGTAATGTATTTTGCAATTCCGGCAGCAGTTATAATCTATAATTGTGGAGATATGCTTCCTGATAGTGTAAAGGAGGGTGGGAGAACACATAGATAATTAAAACACTGTTGAGAAATGATTGAACAATTTTTACAGGTACAAAGAGAAGCATATAATCGTGCTTTGGAAGAAATAGAATCAGGTAGAAAACGCACTCATTGGATGTGGTATATCTTTCCTCAGATAAAGGGACTCGGATTTTCAATGAACTCAATTTTCTACTCTATAAAAGATGCAGAGGAGGCGAAGGAATATCTTGAACATCCTTTGCTTGGCCCGAGACTACGAGAAATAAGCTACGCATTGCTCGCATTAAAGACAGACAATCCTTCTGATGTATTTGGATCTACCGACACCATGAAACTTCGCTCCTGCATGACGCTCTTTGATTATGTGGAATCAAAGTCTGTTTTCGATAAAGTGCTGATGAAATTTTTTGGAGGTAAAAGAGATGAAATGACTTTGAAGATACTTGCAGATCAAAGTAGTCCAATCAATAATCTTCTTATCGAACGTTTGAAAACTACTGACAATAAACTATTGAATAAGCGTTCATTGGTGCTGATTGGAGCTATCTGTGGAGATATTATTGGTTCGTGGTATGAGTTTTGCTCAACTAAACGGCTGGATTTCGAACTATTTACAGACCAAAGTCGATTCACAGATGACACTGTATGTTCGATAGCTGTTGCTGATGCACTGATGAATGGAAATGACTTTGTCGGCAAACTGAAGTATTGGTGTCGTAAATATCCGAAAGCCGGCTACGGAGGTAACTTTAATTGGTGGTTCAGACAAGATAACCCACAGCCCTATAATAGTTGGGGCAACGGATCTGCCATGCGAGTGAGTGCTGTCGGAGCTTTAGCAAAGTCAACGGAAGAAACATTGGCATTAGCAGAGAAATCTGCTATTGTAAGTCATAATCATCCGGAGGCTATAAAGGGAGCTCAAGCAACCGCATTGGCAATATATGTCGCTTTACATGGTTCTTCTAAAAAAGAAATCAAAGCGCAAATAGAAAATCGTTTTGGCTATGATCTGAACAGAAAATATGCAGACATACAACCCCGATATACTGTTGATGTGAGTTGTCAAGGATCGGTTCCCGAAGCAATCGTTGCTTTCCTGGAAAGTTATGATTATGAATCGGCAGTACGTTTGGCAGTGGCATACGGAGGCGATTCCGACACTCAAGCTGCGATAACAGGAGGAATTGCTGCAGCTTACTATGGCGAGATTCCGGATTATATACTTAAGGAATGCCTCAGTCGTCTACCCCTTGATATAAAGGAACTTATTGCAAAATTAAATTAAGTGTGTAACAATGAATGATATTGAAAACATAAAGGATAAAATGCTTGGCTGCCTGTATGGGCAGGCTATCGGGGATGCTCTTGGCCTTGGTTCGGAGTTTATGAAAAAGGATGAAGTTAGTAAAAAATATCCCGATGGCTTATGTAGGTATGAACAGATAATTCAAGATGCACACAGAGGGAGGTGGCCAATTGGAGCATGGACGGATGATACCGATATGATGTTGTGCATCCTGTCTGCATTTGAGCATGGAAAATTCAATGTTCACAAGGTCGCTCAAAACTTCAAAGACTGGTTTAATGGAGAACCTATGGATATTGGTGGTCATACATTTAAGGTATTATGTACGAGAGATTATGTTGAACAACCCAAAATGTGGTCAGAACTTTGGTGGAACTTATCCAATCGTGAGAGTGCCCCCAACGGTGCGTTAATGAGAACTTCAGTTGTTGGTCTTGCTCATGATAATGTTGAAATTCAGGCAACTGAAATTTGCAAACTGACCCATTATGACCCTCGTTGTATCGGTTCATGCGTAATTGCTTCATTGATTATTCATAATCTGGTATGGAATAACTATAGACTATTATACAATGATATAAAAGAGATTGCTAAAAAGTTTGATGAGAGAATAATTGAATGGGTAGAACTGGCTTATAGGAATATAGATATCTCAGCCCTTGATTTGGATCAAAAGTATTCGACTGGATATACCCTCAGAACATTAGCCGCCGCTTTATGGTGTTATTGGCATGCTTCTTCATTTAAAGAAGGGCTGTTGGCGATAGTTAACGAAGGTGGCGATGCTGATACGAATGGAGCGATTGCGTGCGCAGTCCTTGGTGCAAAGTTTGGGTATTCCTCTGTTCCGAAATATTATATTGAAAATCTGAATAATCGAGCCATGTATCATCAGCAGATTACAACCTTTATAAATCAAGTAATTGATGAAAAAGCGTAGAATCATAATTTGGATCATAGCAATAACTGTAGTAATCGTTGCCGTCATAGCAACTTGTGATATTCTTGTCGGTAAAAATGCTTCAGGAAAGACCTATGATGATGTGGATAATATTCCGCATCGCAAGGTGGGGCTTATTCTTGGGACTTCGCCAATTTCAACTTGGAATGGGCGTAGGAACTATTATTATGACCATCGGATTAAAGCCGGGGCTGATCTATATAAAGCCGGAAAGGTTGATTGGCTTGTTGTCAGTGGCGGAGATTACCGTAACACTGAAAACGGTTATGACGAGCCTGTGGCAATGCGCGATTCCTTGATGAAGCAGGGCGTTGATTCTACACGGATTATCCTTGACTATGACGGTACGCGTACACTTAATTCCATTGCAAAAATGCGTGATGTGTATTGTCAGGACTCGATAATCATTATTTCTCAAGAATATCATAATGAACGAGCCTTGTATCAGGCGAAGCATCTTGGAATTGATGCGATTGGATTCAATGCCAAGACACCGGGCCGACGCACTTCATGGTGGCGCAACCGAGGTCGTGAGGTGTTAGCCCGTGTGAAATTGTTTATTGACTTAGCTCGTGGTCTTCATCCAGATATAAAAGAGTCAATTATCAGGAATTTTACGAATATCGATGCAAACGTAATATCGGTTTCACATATCAAAACGGAGTCTGGAGACCTAATCTGTCTCGAACCGGATATGACCGGGCTGAAAATGGATATGGTTTGTGGCGAAATTCCTTCGCCGGATAATGACTCAATTATATTAGCTTTTGCAGGCGCTTTTACCGGAACAGAGTTTGATAAAGGGCACGCAAATGTGGCAGGAGATCACGTCGCCGGAGGCAAGCGTTTCAAAGGTTATAGCTGTAAGCGTAATACCGGGGCGTTCACATGGTCTTCGACTTCCGGACCTCAATTCCATTACAAAGATTACGCATCTGCTTTGGATAGTGCTGCACAAGAAGGAGGCATGGGTTTTGCGCAAGAGATGATGATACACAATGGCAAAGCTGTTCAGACAACTCGTCCGTTTGGAAATAGAAACGTATTCCGCGCCCTCTGTCTTAATTCCGGCAATAAGTTGGCACTATATGAAAGTCAAGGTGTGATGTCATTTGGAAATTTCATTGACGCACTTCTCTATCAGGGTGTGAAAGAGGCCTTATACACCGATATGGGACAAGGCTGGAACTATTGTTTCTACCGTGTCCACTCGTCAGATAAATCTCCCAAATATCTTCACTCCACATCATTACCTTACGCATCCAATTTCATTATCATTCAGATTGCAGGTAAATCTAATTAAGTATTATGAATATCATATTTCTT